>JAEEGO010000050.1 GCA_016280355.1 Lachnospiraceae bacterium
CTGCCGTCAAGAGCCGTTCCTCGAGCCCCGTTTCCGGCCTGTGCTCCCTTTCTTTGCGGCTTGTAGCCTTCGGCCTTCCTGCGCTCTCTTTCCGCATCCAGGCTCTCCAGTTCCTTGTCCCACAGGGCTTTGTTCTTCGGACTGTCAAAATATGCCAATTTGCTTTCCCTTCTTCATATACTGCTGCCGGATATGATCCCCGGCATTGTATTGTTTTATTGTCTGTTATCTATATATACAGTCCTCTGACCGAAATCAGCCTGATCCTCATTCGATGGTCAGAAACTTCGTATATCCCGTCACATCGAAGATCTCCTTCACGGCCTCAGAGACATTGACGAGAGTCTCTCTGCCGCCGCCCCTGGTCATCTTCTTCTGGATGAAAAGCACCGCCCGAAGTCCCGCGGAGCTTATATACCTGTTGTCTGCAAAGTCTATCACAAAATGTCCGGAACCGTCTCCCGACAGCTCATCCATCTCCTTCTGTACAGCGGCTGCATTATTCGCATCCACTCTTTCGCACAGTCTGTACTCGATCCTGTCTTCCATCTTTATCATTCCTCCTTTATCACCAGTTATGATCCGCCTTCTCCGGTCTGTTGTATCTTGTTCAGCTTGTACTGCTTTATCGCATCGTTCACTGTCGTCTTCAGCGGTGAGCCCTGGGGCATCACTGCCACGTACTCTTCCTTCGGCGAACTGAGGACCTCCTGCGCCTGCAGCGTATCACCTATGAGTCCCATAGCCTCTCTCTCATTTGCAAGTCCGGCGAGTATCGTGCCAGAGGCTATATCATTGCCCATCTGGTCAAGAGAAGGATATGCCACCTTTACTATGGCATCTATACCTTCGACTTCATCCTTTATCGGATCCGTCAGCGGTGATATGCCGAGTGTGCCGGCCTGCATGATGCTGATGCAGTCCATATAATTGTACTTCGGAGTCACTAAGAAGAGACCTCCCTTGCCATAGACAGCAGATGAAGTGAGGGTGCTGATCCTCGGATCTGTCTGCGGTATACGGCCGAATGCCAGATCATACTCTCCGTTCATCAGCCCTGTCAGCAGTGCGTCCGTATCGTTCACCATGCCGAACTGTATGGAGTAGCCTCCGCCGTCTGCCACAAGCTTCGCTATATCTGCCTCTATTCCCACGGGAGCTCCCGCCACATTGCTCGCGAACCTGTCCTCTCCGTTCACTATGCCTACCCTGAGTATCCCGGGATCAGCCGTAGCCTCGGTCTTGCCGCTCCCTTTGCCGCATGCAGCAAGCAATGCGGCTGAAATGATCATACCCAGTATCATGCCTGTCTTCTTTACTCTCATCGATGTCTCCCTGTCCTTTAATTCCTTACCCGTACTGCCGCGGTATCCGGCTTTATCTTCCGGCCCTCACCGGCACCTGATGTCCGACGTGCCCCACGAAGCCTATGACATAGTGAAAAGCTCCTCTATGCCTGTCCCTGCAACTATATCCACATTGGTCCTCTCTCCCGGTGAGGTGATGACGAATGCACGTCCTCTTCCGTTATTTACTATATCGTCCTGCTCGCTCTCGTTTATCGCTCCGGCATTCTCATACAGCTTTATCAGATCCGTCATATCGTTCGGCGACAGCGGGAATATGAAGCTGTACTGGCTGGCATTTATTATGGCTGTGGACTTTCTTGCCAGCTCCTCCGTGCCCACGAAATCCTTGATGTTCTGCGTGATGACGATCTGCATACCGTTGTACTTCCTGATACGCTTGGCCAGCTGGAACATGAAGTCCAGAGCTATCGGATATTTATCGTCTATGAACACGTGGGCCTCATCTATCACTATGACGATCTTGCGGTCTGCATGATACATCATGTTGTACTCACGGTTCTTGATTATCTCGTTATCGAGCCACTTCAGCACAAGGAGCATCTGTGCATTCGCGATGGTCCCGTTCTTGTTGGCGAGCAGTGACTGGAAGTCAAACACCACGAAATTCTCATCCGTAGTGATGGTGGCTTCACCGTTCCAAAGAGCCGAGTCGCGTCCTCCTTCCGAGAACTTGGATACGGATGCCATCAGTGTCCTCAGTATGCCCTTTGTATATTCGTTGTCCGAGAACCCTGTCTGGAAGGTCTCCAGTATATCATCATACAGATCATTGAAGGTCGGATAGTCGGAAGGTGAGAGTTTCGAGAAATCCGTATCCTGATCTATACCCCGGCTCGTATACATATTGGTCGTGAGGCTGTTCAGAAACTCCATGGCCTCCGGAGTGAGCCCCGGCAGTATCTGCTTGTAGAACTCCTCAAGGAACTGCAGGTGTGCCGAGAAGGTATTTGCCTTTGCTGTCTCCTCCGCAGTGTCGTCATCCTCCTCGTCATCGGAAAGAGAAGTGATGATATGGAAGGGATTCAGCCTTCCCTGACTGGCGGTACCTACATCGATTATCTTGCCGTTCAGTCCGGCAGCCATCTTCGTATACTCGTTCTCAGGATCCAGGATGAATATCTTGGAATCCTCTGCCGCAAGCTGTGCCAGTATGCTCTTCGTGGCATAGGATTTACCCGATCCGGATTTACCTATGATCACCGTATTGGAGTTGACTCTCTCACTGTCCCTTCGGAAGAAATTGATGAATACAGGCACTCCCGACGAATTTCCTATATACAGTCCGTCCTTATCGCACAGGCTCTTGTACACGAAAGGAAAGACAGCGGCACAGGAGGTGGAGTGTATGCCACGCTTAAACCTGTCAAAGGCATCATATCCGGACAGCTGCAGCGAGGAATATGCCTCGAACTGCTGCATGAACATATCGTTGGCCCTGAAGCCCTCCTCCGAAAGTGCCTGCCTCACTCTCTTCTTCCTTGAGTTCGGATCCGCCTTCGTCTTGTATCCGCTCTTTTTCTGCTCGGAAAGCTCGTAGTCGTTTACCTGCATGAATATATTGACATTGAACAGAGTCTCGTTCTCTCCCTGCAGCGATCGCAGCACATGAGCCAGTGCCTGTATCTGCGTGTCCAGGTCTATGATACGGCTTGCCTTTGCCGTGTTGTTCCTCTGGTCTCTCAGCTCCTCCAGCGAGCGGTCTATCTGGCGTATGGCCTTGCCGCGCTCTATGGGAGTCATCTTCATCACTATCTTGTTGCCCACGGTATTGAACATCTGGGCTCCCCAGGCATTACCCACAAGCACCGGGTATTCCCTGAGCCGGAAGCTGTGGGTGATAAGATCATCGTACTGCACCGTACGGGTGCCGATCTTTATCTCCTTAGGCATGATCCAGTCCATATATCCGTCGGGAGACAGCTCTTTCGCTATCCTCTCGTCGAAGTCCATACCGTAGTTATACTTGAGGAATACAGCCAGCTCGCTCCCCTCGAGCATATGACACTTCATGCCTGCCGCATCGAAGTCCTCTATGGCATGCTTTATCTGTGTCTTCAGCATCTGTCTGTCCTTGTGTATGAACATCAGATAGTGAAATGGCATATAGACCTTATTCTTGAAGTCTATATCCTGCAGCTGCTCTATCCTGTCCTGGATGATACCTGCCCTTACAGTCAGCTCCTCCTTGCCGAAGATACCGTTCATATAGGCTTCCTTAAGATCTTCCAGCTTCTTCTGCTCGTTGACGATGAACTCGTCATATATCACAGGCTGGTCCAGCTTCACGAGATTGATGATCTCATCCTCTGCCGCAGTACGGAGTATGCCTCCGAAGACACGGTCTATCATATTGTCCTGTCTGGACTGGGTATAGAAGCGAAACTCCACCGAGGGTATGCTCATCACCACGGCCGAATACTTTCCTCCGTATTCTATGAAGCAGCCGTCTATGCCGGTGAAAGGAGTGATATCCTCCACCGCAAGCTTCTCCTCCCTGCTGCCGGGCAGAAAGCCCTTCTTTTCTTTACCGCCCTGATCTGCGGCTTTCCTGAGGAAGTGTCTGGGCTGTCCAAGGAAGCGAAGCCCATAGAGCACCACCATGTATCCCTTCTCATCCCCCAGAGGTATCACCAGCATTACCGTGATGGCAAGCATGGCTATCGCAAATACGAACCTGGCGGGGAGATTGGATACCGCAAAGCTGATGACTATGAGTGCTCCGACGGAGCCCACTATGACATCCATCACCTCGATGCCCTTGAAGAGCTCAAGCCTTACATTTGTACGTTTGGGGATTACCCTCATCATATGCTGTATTCTCCTTTATTGCCTCGGGCAATATCACTCATCCTTGTCGCCTCCGGTATTCGGATCGTAGAATCCCGTATTCAGCGGATCATCCGAAGTGAACAGACTGTTCCCCGAAAGATCCTGCATCTCTATCTCCTGTCCTGAGCCGCCGCCTACGATATCCTGCATACTCATGCCCTGACCTGAGCCGCCCGTGCCCATACTGCCGCTTCCGGTATGCTGCGGATTATTTCCCGAGAAATAACTGCGTCCCGACAGATCCTGCATCTCTATCTCCTGACCCAAGCCGCCGCCTACGATATCCTGCATATTCATTCCCTGACCTGAGCCGCCGCTCACTGTGTTGTATATGGAAGCTCCCGAGCCCTTATTGCGGTCATCATTAGCTCTGCCCGTACCGGACGGATTGTAATTAAACGCGCCGCCCGCTGACGAGGTCTTGAAGCTTGCGAGATCCTTCTGTGCTTTGGACTTGACTCCTCCGGAAGGAACGGAGCCTGCAAAGGAGCCTCCTCCGATCTCCGGCCTCGACTTCTCCGAGAACACACCGACACCGTCACCGACACCGGCCGCACCTCCGGATCCGCCCTTTGCACCTCCCACAAAAGCACCGGATGAGGCTTTGCTGCCTCCGAAAAGCCTCCTTATACCCTGATTGGCCTGACCGGCTACCTTCGACATACCCTGACCGGCCTGCCTGGCGGCCATACCCGTGATATTTCCGGCAAACTTCATATCCATGTTTGCCAGCTTCTTCACTCCGGCAGCTTCCACGCCTGCTATCTTGGCTCCTGCAGCCCAGCCGGCGGCTCCCGTCATCTGTTCACCCGTAGCTGCAGCCTGGCTCAGTATGCCCGTGACCAGCGGTCCCACATGCCTCACAGCCACTGCACCGCCCATGGCAAACAGCAGCATCATAAGATAATCCTGAAGTCTCGCTCCGACGGATGTGGAATTGGAAAACCGTATATTTCCCGTGAATATCTGTTCCAGGATCATCAGATATACTCTCATGCCTATCACCGAGCCGAAGCCCTGGAAGAGCTTACCTAAAAATAGCTCGAACCATCTTCTGTAGTATTCTCCGTCATCAAAGGGCATCATGCCTATGAAGAACGGCTGTATGATGAGCAGTACCACCACATCGAACACCCTGCCGATAAATACCGCCAGCACCATGCACATGACTATGGTAAAGAAGATCCCGCATCCTATGCCTATGAAATAGTCAAAGCCTCTGAAGGTAAATACCGACCTTGACTTTTCCGGATTGGTGAAATTAGGTACGATCGCATCGGGATCCACATAGTAGAACTGCTTCCTGTACTTATCCGTGAGTGAAGCCTTGGAAGGTCCCTTTTCATAGCTGATATTGTATTCCTTGCCGTCGGAGTGCAGATCAGTATCCACGGCATCCAGGGATGCTATACAGAATACTATCCTCGCTATGCTGGTCTTACCCTCGTCGCCGGCAGTCAGTGCCTTGTCTATGGTGGTGAGGATAGCCTGCGACAGTAATATCAGTGCAAAGGCCATCATAGGTGCCAGAAGCAGATAGAGCAGGGACCTGGCTGTCATCCTGATGATGTGGGTGACAGGCTTGGTCTTCTCTCCCGCCAGCTCGAAGAAGGATCTCGCTGTAGCCAGGATCGCCATGAAAAAGCAGATGGAAAAGCCCACTACTATCATCGTAAAGAAGGCATTCTGCACCGTGGTCTGACGGAATACCGCAAACAGAAGGGGCACGCCCTGGCCTCCCGCAGCTCCCTGTCCGTCCTTTCCGATATAGACAGGACTGAGGCCGCTCACCACATTGAAGCAGTCCTCTATGCAGTCAAGAAGCAGGAGTATAGCCGACTGTACAAGAAACCATTTGGAGTAGTACCACTCCAGGAGCATGTTGATCACATCTCCCAGGATGGAGTTCATGACTATATCCACCGCACCGGGTATGATATCCGCCAGGAACTTGAATCCGGAAGCCAAAAGATCACTCAGCCAGTCCCACATGGGATCCAGGATCTTGTTGTACACATATTTGAATACACTGCTGAAAAGTCCGAGCTGTACTATCTGCATACCGTCTATTCTCCGTCGTTACCGCCGGACGATGTAGCGCCCGCGATAGATTTGCCCAAAGCCTTTCCGGCCGCTGCAGTGCCGCCGGATGCATACATGACTGCCGCATTGGCCGCCTTCTTCGCGGCATCTGAAGCAAACTTCGCTATGAACTGCGACTGTCTGAGAAGCTGCGAAGTCTCCGGACTGAAGATGTCCAGGATGATATACTGGCTCTGCCACGCTCCCAAAAGTCCGAAGGCCGTGATCACCATCTTGAGTATCCAGCCGGTCAGCGGATTGAAATCAGTACCGAAGCTGATATCCCCGGTGATACCTATGCTGGTCAGCAGGACACAGTACACCCGCATTACGAGTATCGGACCGAAGGTCGCAAAGGAAAACCCTGCGAAAAGCCTTGTCCAGCTCCGAAACTTGGCTCCGTCATCCAGAGGGATGGCCGATACGAACCAGGGGCTGGTAAGGAAAAGTACCGTGACCATGAGCGCCCTCATCACAGCCTGCATAACAATGGTTATCATCACAAATATCATGAAGATACATACGATATAGGCATAGATATAGTTGATATCACGCCAGTTGATATACTCTCTCACGGAGCCCTGCGCAAACATCCTGCCCGATGAGCATATCTGCCTTGCCGATTCCGACTTCCATTCGTCTCCCACGGTAAGGACAAAAACCACATCCGATATACGCTGATCCTCGTTCCCTCCCGCTGTGGTGATGATCTTGGTGACAGCTGCCCCGAGCTTCATCACAGCCAGGCAGGACAGGGGTATCATGAAGAAAGAGAGCATCGCCTGAAATGCCGTACGGATCACGGCGCTCACGGGTCTTCTCATCTCTCCCAGAGCATCTCCCATGGATCTGATCACTGCGATTATCGTAAAGAAGAAGCACAGGACCGATGCAGCCAGCATCATGTACCAGTATGCATTCTGTATACTGCTTCCCGTGAATACCGCCGTCATGAAGTCTGCCTTGCCTACCACATTGCCCGCAGCGTCGCTCACATAGATATCCTGCGTGCCTGCGAAGAGATCGAAGGACTGCTCCAGTACCCAGATCAGGTTCAGCATGCTGATATACAGAGAGTAGATCAGCTCCATGAAAGGCTCGAGGATAAGAGACAGCGCAAACTCTACGGTGTCCCAGAAGATCGAGGTCACGATATCCACTATCTCATTATTGGCCACGGCCTCCATGATGCTCCTCATCATGGATGAAAAGCTCAGTACAGCAGGATACACCCTATACCACCTTCACCTTTGTCTTCATTCTTATCAGATATACCACTACGCCTGCGATTATCCCCAGCACAGCGAGTATTGCTATGACCGCTGCGGCATTGATCCTGTAGCGGACCGTAAAATCCGACATGGAGCGGTTGCCTGCACCGTCATACACATAGAGTCTGTATCTTCCGGCCTCGGTGACCGAAGTCACGATCTCGGGATCGCTTACCAGCTCATCTCCCTTGTACAGTACACATCTGGCCACATCATCGCTGAAGTATGTGATGGTTGCCTCGTTGGGCTGCACCTCCACCGTGAAGATCGGATCTTCAGTATCCAATGTCACGGTCACCTCTCTGGTGCCGGCAGCATCATCGAAGGTAAACTCATAATATCCGTCCTGTATCAGATGAACGGTACGATCATCCAGGAACAGGCTTCCGTCATCATCTATGCCGTTGAAGCGGACATTTCTTATCGTAGCTCCGTCGGGTGCCGTGACCACGCCTATATCCGATACCTTATCGTTCAGGATACGGAATCTGAAAGCAGGACTCCCGAACTTGTACGACTGTATGTAGTCCGGATCCGCCGGCTTCGATGCATAGATCGCATAGCTTCCGACCTCCTGTATGTACTCACCCGGAACGAAGCCCTCGTATTCCTGTCCGTTTCTGTATGCCTTAAGCTCCAGTCCGGGGGCCTCCTGCACAAGTACGGCCTCATTGGTGATGCTGCCGTTGGGCAGACTGGTATAGAAGGTCTCTCCCGTACGGAGGGTGTTGAGGTAGTAGCCCGTATTGACGTCATATCCGCTGGAGAGCTCCGCTCCCGCATGTACGGTCTCATCCGCAGGCACCTGATCCTGAGAGACGCTCTCCTCTCCGTCTACAGTCATATCTTCATATTCGTAGTCATCGGGTC
>JAEEGO010000051.1 GCA_016280355.1 Lachnospiraceae bacterium
AATGGTCAGACATATCATATGTGCCCGGAAGTGCAGTCAGGGTTATGACCGGAGCCATGATACCAGACGGCTATGATGCTGTGGTAAAGCAGGAAGATACCGACTATGGAGTTTCAGCTGCTTCGGATGAAGTAAACATCTATGTTTCCGTTCCTCCTTACATGAATTACTGTCATATAGGCGAGGAGATAGAAAAAGGCAGCGTCGTCCTTAAAGCAGGCACGAGGATAGGACGCACCGAATCCGGTCTGCTGGCTACGCTCGGTATGAGTGAGGTCAGAGTAAGACGTCCCGCAAGGGTCGCCATCATATCCACCGGAAGCGAGCTGTGCGATACCGGACGTACCCTTGAAAAAGGCCGGATATACAACAGTATACGCTACATACTCGGATGCGCCATAAGGCAGGATAGACTTGATATAAGTCTCGAGGAAACCTGTCCAGATGATGAAGACACCATCCGCTCATCCATAAAAAAGGCACTTGAAATATCGGATATAGTACTTACTACCGGAGGAGTTTCCGTAGGACAGAAGGATCTGATCCCCGGCATATTGGACAGTCTCGGTGCCGATAAGAAGTTTGCAAGAGTTAATATACAGCCCGGTACACCTACCATTGGAAGCATACTTGACGGAAAAGTGATCCTGAGTCTTTCAGGCAATCCTTATGCAGCAATGGCAAATTTTGATATATACTTCTGGCCGGTTATCGCAAAGCTTATGGGAAGTGAAAGCTATCTTCCCAAAAAAGCAGAAGCCGTGCTTAATGACAGCTTTGACAAAGTAAGACCTATGCGAAGGCTTGTCAGGGCATATGAAGAGGGAGGCAGGGTTTATCTTCCGGCATCCGCTCATATGTCATCAGTATTCGGAAATACAGCAGAATGTAACTGCTATATAGATATCCCCGGAGGGACTTCGGTATCTCCCGGAGATACAGTAAAGATCAGAAAAATGAGGATCGTATATTGAAAGACCGTCATCCCGAACTTTCTGTTGCCATACTTGCTGGCGGCATGAGTTCCCGTATGGGAAAGGACAAAGCGCTCATAAAGATAGAAGGAGAGCGCATCATAGACAGACTGACAAAAGAACTTGCATGCTTCGGTGATGTGACACTTTCTGTTGCCCATAAGAATGACTATTCATATCTCGGCCTTAAGACTGTAGTCGACGAACATAAGGAGACAGGCCCGATAGAGGGTATCCGAAGTGTTCTTTCCGTAGCAGACAGCGAATATGTTTTTATCTGTGCGTCAGACATGCCCTTTATCAGCAAGGAGCTTGTATCATATCTGGCAGGATATATCTCATCAGACTATGACTGCTATGTGATAGCAGATGAAGACCACATACATCCTCTGTGCGCGATCTATTCAAAGAAAGTACTGCCCGTCATTGAAGAACTTATAGATGAAGGCAGCTACAGGCTTCGTGAGATATTCAGGAAAGTCCGTACAAAGTATGTATCTCTGGAATTCACCACATTCGATAAAAATACCGTACGCAATATAAATACAAAAGAAGAGCTTAGAGAAGTCAGGAAGCCTTTTGTCTTCTGTGTCAGCGGATACAGTGACAGCGGAAAGACCGGTCTCATAGTAAAGCTCATCAATGAATTCATATCCGCTGGTATGACGGTCGGTGTGATAAAGCATGACGGACATGACTGTCACAGGGATATGCCGGGCAGCGACACTGACAGATGTCGCGAAGCAGGAGCGATAGCTGCAGCAGTACTTTCAGAAAGCTCCTTCTCGATATATTCCAAAGAGAGCAAAGGAGAGGATGAGCTTATCTGTCGTATGAAAGAGATGGACTCACCACCCGATGTGATCATCCTGGAGGGCTTCAAGAAGTCACCTCATCCGAAGATAGAGGTAGTCAGAAAAGCCGTGAATCCAAAAAGCGAATGTGACATCTCCACCATCATATGCCTTGTAACCGACTGTATATCCCCGGAAAGCTTTGAACGTCCCGTATTCGGACCTGAAGACATAAAGGGGGTATTTTTATGCCTGAAGGAATATTTTGATATGGAGATCTGATCATATATGAAACTGATAAAGACCACTGAGGCCGCAGGACACGTGCTTTGTCACGATATAACGCAGATAATACCGGGAGTTAAAAAGGGACCGGTATTTAAGAAGGGTCATATCATAACCGAAGAAGATATCCCTGTGCTGCTCTCCGTAGGGAAAGAAAACCTCTACATCTGGGAGAAGCAGGAGGGTATGCTCCATGAGGATGAGGCTGCGATGATACTAAAGGATATCTGCATGAAAGACAGCCGGACCATGCATGCCACAGACCCCTCGGAAGGCAAGGTGACGATATTTGCCGATACTGCGGGAGTACTTAAGATAAACCGAGACAGGCTTGATGCCGTGAATGCGATGGGTGAGATGATGATAGCCACCATACACGGTAACTTCCCTGTAAAGAGCGGCGATAAGATCGCAGGTACTCGTATCATACCTCTGGTCATAGAAGAAGAGAAGATGATGGCTGCAAAGGAAGCGGCAGGTGACGAACCTCTGATCTCCATACTTCCTTTCAGACCGGTAAAGGCCGGTATCATCACAACAGGCAGCGAAGTGGCTTCGGGGCGGATAAAGGATGCCTTCGGACCGGTACTCACTGAGAAGCTTGTTGAATATGATGTTGAGATAATGGGTCAGAGGATACTCCCGGATGACTGCACGGGTATAACCTCTGCGATAAACGAATTTGCGGCAAAGGGCGCCGACATGGTGCTGGTAAGCGGAGGCATGAGCGTGGATCCCGATGACAGGACGCCTAAGGCTATAAAGGACACCGGCGCTGACATAGTGACATACGGTGCACCTGTTCTTCCCGGTGCGATGTTCATGCTGGCATATCTGCATTATGACGGAAAAGAAATACCTGTCATGGGACTCCCGGGCTGTGTGATGTATGCCAGACGTACAGTCTTTGATCTTGTATTACCGAGGCTTCTTGCAGGAGAGCATCTGACACGTGATGACATCAGCACCTACGGTGAGGGCGGACTGTGCCTTGGCTGTAAGACATGTCATTTTCCCAACTGCGGGTTCGGAAAATAAAAAGAGGTGAAATATGAGCGGATTGACGCATATTGATGAGAACGGAAAAGCGGTAATGGTCGATGTCACCGAAAAGGATGTGACGCAAAGGATGGCACGCGCAAGCGGTCTGATCCATATGAACGCCGCGACTATAAATGCCGTATCGGAAGGAAGTATTGCAAAAGGTGATGTGCTGGGGACAGCCCGTATAGCAGGTATTATGGCTTCAAAAAACACCTCGGGACTTATACCTCTTTGCCATCCTCTCCAGCTTACAAAAGTCAGCATAGACTTTGAGGTTTGTGCCGACGAAGGCTTTATACGCTGTGAATGCTCTGTAAAGCTTTGCGGTAAGACCGGGGCTGAAATGGAGGCTTTGTGCGGAGTAAATGTCGCCCTGCTTACGATCTACGATATGTGCAAGGCAGTTGATAAGACAATGATAATTTCTGACGTACGTCTTGATGAAAAGGACGGCGGAAAGAGCGGACACTATGTCCGGGAATAGAACAAATAAGGGATGTGATTAAAAATGAAAACAAAACATAAATCTGTCACAGTAATGCTTGTAGTATTATCCATGCTGCTGACTGCATGTAAAGCCTCGGATACGACAGCCACAGATACCGCCGTTCCGGCGGCTCAGACTGCTGAAGAGGCATCTGCAGACAATGATGCTGCTGGTAAAAAGGCTTCAGAAGAGGTATCTGAAACTGCAACAGAAAAGAGCACAGAAACGAAAGAGCTTACTATACTGGCAGCAGCTTCTCTTACAGATGTATGCAACGAACTGAAGGAAAAGTACGAAAAAGAACATCCTGAAGTAACGCTAAATTTCTCATACGGAAGCTCAGGTGCGCTGCAGACACAGATAGAAGAGGGTGCCCCGTGCGATATCTTTTTCTCTGCAGCGAAAAAACAGATGGATGCCTTGAATGAAGCAAGCCTTATGGATGCCGCAAGCATATCGGATCTTCTTGAAAACAGGGTAGTACTTGTTGTGCCGGCTGAAGGCGGGGCAGATATCACCTCCTTTGAAGATGTATCCTCTGATAAGGTAAAGATGATAGGTCTCGGTGAGCCGGAAAGTGTCCCTGCGGGACATTATGCAGAGGAGGTTTTCACAACTCTCGGTACACTTGATGCCGTCAAGGCAAAGGCAAAC
>JAEEGO010000052.1 GCA_016280355.1 Lachnospiraceae bacterium
GGTCTCTGAGAGCAATGTATGGGATCAGCTTGAGGAAGCGACAACACAGGAAGAGTTTGATGAGCTCTACAGAGAGTACGGCGATGATGCCAAAGCACTTCATGAACAGCTTCAGGATTTTGCTACGGCATATGACAACGCGGTGGCTGTTTTCAATGAGAGTAAAGCAGAAGAAGAGCTTAGAGCACTCGAGGGTCAGTCAGAAGAGTCCGTCGTTACAGACATGGATGAAGTATCCGAAAATAATCAGCACATGATGTATATCGCCATGTATGATGAGCTTGATGCGTATAAAGCCAATGAGGACTATAATCTCGGTGAGTATCTGCTGAACCTCGGATATGAGACATCAGGTGAGGTGGACCTGACACAGCTTTATCCCGTCATCGACTCCATGAGCTATGCGCAGAGGAGGATGTCAGCGGTAGGAGGTGTAAACAGCCTTATCATATCCGCGGGTGAGAACGAAGAGAATCCCGAAGCCGAGGAGAAGCTGTCCGAGGCGGCAGAGCACATAAAAGAGCTTATAGGAAGCGATTCTTACTCTGTGTGGATGAATGACAACGAAGAACTCAAGGGTAAAAAGGTCGCTTATACCAATGATGCGATCAGGAGTAATGCTGCCCAGCAGCTTATCGACAAGCAGGAGGTATCGACCTGGAAGGAAGATGCCGAAGAGATCATGAAGTGGGTGAACCTGGGGTTAGGAGTCCTGTTCTGTGTGGTTTTGATAGCCCAGTTCTCAACCTTTGCGACAATATTGGCAGCCATCCCGGCAGCGATATGTGCGCTTGCTGCAGCATGTGGTCTTACATCCACAGCCATCACCATCGGTGTGATCACAAAAGGAATAGCTGCAGGTGCGTCCACATTGGCAAGTCCTGTGGGGTGGATAACTATAGGAGTGCTCCTGATATCGATGTTAGTCATATGGGTAGTCTCTGAGATCAAGAAATATATAAAAGAGAATAAAGACTATGATTATGAAGATGCGCCTGAATACGTGGCAGACGAAGCAAAGGGAGATAAGGGCGCATACCTGGTTTATTATAAGGGAGTCGGCTCCGAAGAGGCGGATGAGGGTGATGACTATCACGGAAACGAGGGGATCAGTGATATAAACGGACGCATCTATCACGGAAACGAGGGGATCAGTGATGTAAACGGACGCATGGGCTTCAGGGGATGGAACTGTTTGTTCATCTCCAGGGATCTCAATGTCGGCTCGCCGATCATAGTGAATAAGGGTGAGGATGCCTTTTTTGTAAAGCATGGCGACGACGGCACGAATCCGATCAACGGATATGACTGTGTAAAGGCTTTCGGAGAGATCATGCCGGTAAACCTCAATTCACTTATGAAAAAAGATGAGTACGGGGGAATCTATGTACACTACCGCACGGAGAAGTCGATACTCAACAATTCCGGTTCATCGGATCCTGATGCCGGGGGCGTATCAGGTACAGGCACCGATGTTGGAAATGATGATACGGGATCGTCGGATACCGTGAACCCGAATCTTTATTATGAGGATATCATCGTAAGATCTGCTGATACGGAAGAACTTGCCAAGGCAAAGATCACTGCAAAGGGCTTTCAGATCTGGGACAAAAACCTTGCAAATGATGCAAGATTTAAGTATTCAAGACACGAGGAATGGGCATATACGTATTTAGGCTTTAAAACAACAAATAATCCAAAGGATGCGATAACCGATATCAGGGTGGCTACATTTACACCCGCAACCACCAACGATGGCAAATTATTCTTCGGAGATATCAACTACGGTTGTGCGGGAAATCTCGGGTACAAAGCAGAGAACAAGGATGAGGCTAAAGAATATCCCGCTGATCTTGACGGCCTGTGGTTTACCAAGCACACCAAAGCGGGAACGCCCATACATCTCGGAGCGCTTCATCTGGTAGACTCTCATGAGAACGGCAAGTACGTGGATCAGGGCTGGATACCGGTAACAACATTTTCAGGTGTTCCATACAACTTCGCATCTACAAGGGATTTTGACACAGATAGTGCAAAACCCGGAAGGCAGGGAAATTACGGTTTCCGTTATACATGCTACGGAACAAATGAGGATGATAAATGGGATTGTCCCGCAAGGTATCTCTACTATGAACCGGAGGTCAAGTACACATCCGGAACGAAGTATTTATCATCAGTATTTTTCACCTTCGGAAGTGATTCCGAAAGTACCGCTGCAAAGGTCGGTGAGACGACAGCCAAATACACGCAGCTTGTTGACAGGATGAAACAGACACCGAATACGGTCATCCTTTCGGATAATAACCTTGCAAGCTCATTTTACTACAAAGGATTTATCGTAGAGAGCAATCAGAAATACCTAAATATCGGATACTCATGGAGCTACAGTCCGTACCGTGCACTCACGGATATAAAGGTTTTCCAGGGATCGACGTTTTCAACTGAGCTGCCTTACTCCATATCGAAGTCAATATGTGTGGGATCCGAGAACAAGAACGTGACATATGATGCCGTAACTGTCATATCGCAAAGAACAGCAACAGCTACCGGCTGGGTGCTGAGAGGTATAGGACCTGAGAACACTTTTATGGGTCCAAACGGACTTCTCGGTACCAATACGCAGGTGACCAAAGGATATACCTCATATCAGCCGGGCGGATACGCATACGCAAGGGATAAGATGCCGTTTATATCGACCGGGCTGTATGTATCGGGTCCGACCGATGCGCATGAGAAACTGACTCTGAACGATGTCATCATCTCAGGAAATAAACATGATGCCACGGATGATGGCGGTGTTATCACGGCTGATGTGAGCGGGGAGTCCACACTCTCAGGCGAGTCGGCTACGGGAGAGTTCAACTCCATACAGGAGATGAAAAGACCGTTTGAGACAGAACCTTTCAACATAGCCTATCCGGAGTGGACGAACGATGACGGAGAGAAGATGGAAGCTGCAACTCCGTGCTATATCTATATCAGAAAGGCAGCAAGGAAGAGAAAATATATATCAAAGCTGTTTGTGGGGACTTATTCTTTTAGTAAGTCAGGTCAGAAAGAAGAGATCAAAACCAATCAGGCGGTCGCCAAGGTGACAGATATGTATGCCACGATCGAAGCGGTTGGGTCAGCTACGGACGAGGTCATCCCTGCAAATGCTGCCATAGTGAGCGGAAGGACTTGGTATGGCGCTCTTACCGAGAAATTGATGGATAAATACGGCGGAGCATATGATGACGGCACGACAAATGATGCCACACTTCCGGGTGCACCTCCAAGTGCTGATTTTACTCCGGACGGAAAACACGGCGGCGGCGGTTCCCCGACAGAAAAGCACAATTTTACTGACAGACCTGCATCCTATATAAGTGTGGAGAGGACAGATGATCCGGAAAAAGCCATAAAGGGAATTCTTTTGTATAAAACGGATGTCGATTCAGCACCCGAAAAGATCCAGGTCGACGGCGTGGAGTATTATTGTTCGAGCATACATACGCCTATAGAAATGCAGCAGTGGAACTGTGATGAGGACGAAGTGAAGGATGCCCTTAGTTACAGATGGAAGAAACAAAAATACTATTTATACTATACGTATAACAGGGGAGTGACGCCGGGGCAGCCGATCACGGAGA
>JAEEGO010000053.1 GCA_016280355.1 Lachnospiraceae bacterium
CCCCTGTATGATGCCATTGCCTACATCTGCCTAAAGGAGCATATCGAGATAGCTTCACTTGACAGGATCAGTGAGGCGACAGATAAGAAGATCACTTTATCGGATATTTCACGTGTATCGCATTTTACTGCGCGGGAGGTTGTGCTTGCCGGGGACTGGTATAAAAAAGACAGCGGTGTGCTGCTTGCTTTTACAAAGGAAGGGAACCGTCCCATACCCTGTATCCCGAAAGGACCGGGACGCTATGAGTATTATGACACGGAAACCGGTGAGCAGAAAAAGATAGACGCTGCCTTTGCGGGAGGATTAACGTCAAAAGGTTTTGCCTTTTACCGCCCCTTCCCCAATAAGCCGATCGGAAAATATGACCTGTTCCGCTTTGGTATGAGCAAGGCGTATAAATCAGATATCGTACGGCTTGTGTTGCTGGCACTCCTGAGTACTCTGATAGGATTGCTGATACCTTTGCTTACGCAGCAGGTATATGACCTGTTTATCCCTATCGGAGATATGGATGCTCTGCTTTCCGTTGGCTATGTGATCCTTTGTTGTGCCCTTGGAAATATAAGCTTTACGATAGTAAAGAACCTGGCATCATTCCGTTCGATGAACACAATGGAGTACGCGACGCAGAATGCAGCGATAGACCGTCTGTTCAATCTGCCGGAGAGCTTCTTCAGAGAATACGATGCGGCCCAGCTCGGACAACGTGTCATGGGCGTGTCGATGATATATCAGGTGATCGCGAACAGCCTGATACAGACAGTCCTGGCGGCACTGTTCTCCATCCTGTATCTGGTAAAAATGATCTCGATCTCAAAGGTAATGTCAGGCGTGGCGCTTAATCTGCTCATTTTGACCATCCTGATCCTTGTGTGGCTCGGTATAAGGCAGACACGGTATGAAAGAGATAAGATGCTTGCCGATATAGATGCAAAAACATCCATGTTCCAGTTCATTACCGGAATCGAAAAGATACGCATCTCTGCATCTGAGAACCGTGCCATACAGCGATATCTCGAACACTTTACGAGATCGCAGGCGATAAACGTAAGAAAAGAGCGTACCACAAATATTGTAAGTGTTGTCGCAACCGTAGTACCGGGTGTATTCTCTCTTATCTTTTATTATATGATGGTACGCCAGAACGTACCGTTTTCGGTCGGTAAGTTTTCGGCGTTCACGGCTTGCTTCGGTTCCGTTTCGGCGGCTGCATTCGCTCTTGTTCAAAGCTTCCTGAGAGTAAATATGATAAAACCCATATATGAATATGCCCGTCCCATTCTGGAAACACTGCCGGATACTTCGGAGGATAGCATAATGCCGGGTGAATTGAGCGGAGAGTTTGAGGTTTCACATGTGACCTTCTCTTACAGTGAGGGAGAGGCGCCTGTTCTGTCCGATCTGAGCCTTCATGTTAAAGCGGGAGAATATGTCGCGATAGTAGGACCTTCCGGCTGTGGCAAGTCAACTCTCCTGAAGCTGCTTTTGGGATTTGAGAAGCCGAAAACAGGCAGGATCTTTTACGACAACAGGGACATTGACTGCATGGATAAGCGCGAGCTCAGGAAGAAGTTCGGTGTGGTGCTTCAGGATGGCGGCATGATAGCCGGGAGTATCTACGATAATATAAGGATCACATCCCCCGATGCTGAAATGAAAAGGGTGGAGGAAGTCATAGAGGAGGTCGGACTTAAGGACGATATAGAGAATATGCCAATGGGCATACATACCGTTGTAACGGAGGGAGCCGGGACTCTTTCCGGAGGACAGTGCCAGAGGATACAGATCGCGCGTGCGCTCGTAGGAAAGCCGAAGCTTCTGTTCTTTGATGAGGCAACGAGTGCGCTTGATAATGTGACACAGAATATTGTAGTGGATACTCTCGAGAAGATAGATGCCACTAAGGTAGTGATAGCTCATCGCTTAAGTACGGTAAAGAAATGCGACCGGATCATTGTAATGGATGGCGGACGCATCATTGAGGAAGGCGATTACGATACGCTTATGGAAAAGAAGGGCTTCTTCCACGACCTTGCAATAAGGCAGATCTGATCTATACTGACAGCGGACAGAGCATTCCCTGTTCTCTCATCACAGGGCAGGGCAGGCATCGACGCTCGTAGGTACAGCCATTGCAGGAAGGTCTTTTTTCACTTCGCAGGGAGCCGATCACATCGGACTGATCCCAATACATTTCAAGGGATGATGTTTCGCCGGGGGTTTCAAGATTAAGGCAGGGCGAATATTTCCCGTCCGCCCGTAATGCCATGAAGGAACGACCTGCTTCGCAGCCGCGTGCTATGCCGCGGTTTGCGTTTTGCTTCGGGTCTTCACCGCCAAGATAGGCACGGAGAGGAGAGAAGCAGGAATCGACAGTGATCACCATGCCGCTTTCATCCTCGCCCTCGCTCTCACCCTCGCCCTCGCTCTCACCCTCGCTCTCACTCTCATGTTCGTTGATGAAATCCGCCGCCTGTTTAATATCCTCAATCCCCGGAACCGCCTGTTCCGGTCTGTCGGCACACATGCCGGTGACAACAAGCTCTGTCACGCCAAGGGTTTCGATGTGTTCTGTCAGAGCCTTAATATCTCCTGCGTTTTCCGCATTCATATGCCATCTTACCCGTACCGGTGTTATCTTCATCTCCTGCAGCAGGGAAAGGGTCTTCAGTTCTGCCGCCTCCGATGAAACAGAGCCTATGTCGACAAGAAATGTTGTTTTTCCGGCCCCGATCATTTGAGAAAGCTGTCCTTTATCAACGTCTGTTTTAAGCACGATCTCGGCAGAAATGTCACTGTCCTTCAATGCTGTCAGGAGTCGGTCCAGATGTTCATACTTTTCGCTGCCGTAAAGCCTTACCTGCCTTACGCGGTTTTCTGAACATTCCTTTATCTGTGTCAGAGCATCATCTATAGACAGTGCTCTCTCTTTGTCTGTCAGCTCCATGTCGAGGCGCACAGGATGCTCGTAAGAATCAAAGTAATGATGGTGGATATATGGAGACTGTTCCAGATATGCCTTGACCTCGGAAATCTTTCCGTCTCTGTAGTTCAGCTTAAAATAAGAGATGAGTGTCTGGATAAACGGATCGCCGTCGGGAGGTATGCGGATCCAGCGGCGCAGAGC
>JAEEGO010000054.1 GCA_016280355.1 Lachnospiraceae bacterium
AGAAGGATCACTGCTATGAGCAGGATTTTTTGTGCTGTCATTTGCTCGACCCTCCTATCAGTATCACTCCGACTATGATCACGGCTATACCCACTAAAGTGATGGGCGTGATCGGCTCGGTAAGAAAGATCGCCGATATGATCAGGGCGAAAACATAACTCATGCAATTTAACGGCTGCAGTACCGAAAGCTCTCCGTATCCAAGGGCTACCGTCATCACTGCAGCACCTATGACATATACTATAAAGCCCGGCAGTATCTTGAGGAATATACCCCAAAGACCGGCTATGCTCGTTGCGGATGCAGCTGCATCACCGAGATCCGCAAGCTTCCATAGGAAGGATCCTATCGACAGGGTCAGCGCCGAAATAAGCATCAGCACCATTCCCTTCCAGTTTCTTTTTAATGACTCTAACATGTTTCTCCTGCTCCCCTTATCATGGATTTGCAGCCCAGTACAGAGCTGCCTTTACAGCCCGATGCCATCCGTTTATCAGGCTCTCTCTCCTGTCTGCCGGCATATCATGTATGAACTCACATCCCAGCTGCCAGTTGTTCCTTATCTCATCCTTATCCCTGTAGTATCCGACGGCAAGTCCTGCAAGATAAGCTGCTCCCAGTGCCGTAGTCTCTATACATTCGGGTCTTTTCACATCAAGCTCCGAGATATCCGCCTGGAATTTCATGAGGAAGTTGTTCGCACTCGCGCCTCCGTCTACCTTCAGGCTGCGTATCGAAACTCCCGCATCCTCTTCCATGGCACGAAATACATCATACGACTGATAGGCGACAGATTCAAGTGTGGCCCGTATGAACTCTTCTTTCCTGCATCCTCTGGTGATGCCGAACACACTGCCTCTTGCATACTGATCCCAGTACGGTGCTCCCATACCGGTAAATGCAGGCACCACATACACCCCTTCACTGCCCTTTTCGGCTTTGTCCGCGTATTCCTCAGCCTGCTTTGCATCCCTTATCATACGCATGGCGTCCCTAAGCCACTGTATTGCAGCTCCTGCGACAAACACGGATCCCTCCAGCGCATAATCGGGCTTTTCGTCTGCACCTGCCGCTATGGTCGTCACAAGGCCGTTCTTTGATCTCACAGGCTCACTTCCGGTATTCATCAGGATAAAGGATCCGGTACCGTATGTGTTCTTGACATCCCCCTTATCGAAGCAGCACTGTCCGAAAAGAGCAGCCTGCTGGTCACCCGCAGCCCCGGCTATCGGTATGCCTCCGCCAAAAAGAGATTCATCGGTATAACCGTACAGACAGCTCGAAGGCATCACCTTTGGCAGCATACTCTCCGGTAATTCAAATAGATCCATGAGCTCTATATCCCAGCAAAGCTCATGTATGTTGTAGAGCATGGTACGTGATGCATTGGTATAGTCCGTTACATGGACGCGTCCCTTCGTCAGCTTCCATATAAGCCAGGTATCTACCGTCCCGAAGATGAGCTCTCCTCTTTCTGCTCTCTCTCTTGTGCCTTCCACATTATCCAGGATCCATTTGATCTTGCTCGCAGAGAAATACGCATCGGGTACAAGTCCCGTCTTTTCTCTTATCCTGTCCGCGTACCCCGCTTTCACAAGCTCATCTATGATGGGTGCCGTACGTCGGCACTGCCATACTATCGCATTGTATACGGGCTCTCCTGTTTCTCTGTCCCAAACTATGGTCGTCTCTCTCTGATTGGTGATCCCTATGGCTGCTATATCCTCTTTCTTTGCGCCTATCCTGACCATGGCCTCCATGGCCACGGAAAACATCGAAGACCATATCTCCATCGGATCGTGCTCCACCCATCCGGGTTTCGGATAATACTGTTCGAACTCCTTCTGGGCCATCGACCTTATCATTCCCTTTTTATCAAACAGGATACATCTCGAGCTGGTGGTACCCTGATCAAGCGCCATTACATATTCAGCCATCTCCACCTCCATCCGGCATACTGTCCGCAAGCTTTATCTCTCTGCCAAGTGATACCGAGTAGATGATCTTCTCCGATCTTACGATATCCATCAGCTGACGCAGTGCTCTCTCATAGTATTCAAGCTGCGCCTGATAACGGTCTTTCAGTATCTGCTCACTGCTTACACTGTCCGTTTTGTAGTCCACCACAACGACCTGTCCGTCCTCCGTGAAGAAGGCATCTATGATACCCTGCACCATTACCCTGTCTTCTTCCGGATACGAGCTGTCTATCTGCGATGCGGGAACCGATATGATAAACGGCTGCTCCCTGAAAAGCTCATGTCTTTCATCTGCGCTTTTCATCCTCGCACAGATATCGGACGCAAGGAAATCCTTTATATCACTTTCTTTGATATAGCCGCGTTCCGTCTCGGAAAGCCTTCCCTCTGCAACGAGTCTGTCAAGATATCCCCTGATGTGCTCATCATCCGGCGGCATGCCAAGAGGCAGATTCTCGAACGCGGTATGCACGGCAGTACCTCGCAGCGCTCCGGCTGTGGGTACCACTCTGTCTCCTCTCGGATCGGACGCTATCGATACGCCCTTCTCTTCCATCGCCTCGTGCTTGATGTATGATACGGAGACCTTCTGCGGCACGTTAAGTGACTTCTCATACGGATAAACATAGTTTATGCTCTTTATTATCTTCGAAGCCTCTGCCGCATCAGCCTTTTCCTTAAGCTCTGAAAGATTCGGCGAGGCCTGTCCTGTTCCGTCTTCTGTCACAGCCCCCCCTGCTCCTGCAGATCCGTTATATTCAGCAGGCTTATACTGCATTGATACCATATCGAAACAAGCGTTTTCTTTATCTTCATCCCTTATCGACATGTTGATAAAGTCAGCCAGTGCTCCCGCTTCCTCGGGTTCCGTCTTCGGCGTCTTACCGTCATCCTTCATGGATGTGAGGATCAGTTTGTTCTCTGCTCTCGTCATCGCCACATAGAGCACCCTCATCTCCTCGCTCACCGTTGCGAGTACTTTCTTCTTTGACATTACCTTCTTTATCAGTGTGCGTATCCTGAGATTCCTGTCCCTGATGATAAGGTCCATACCCACTCCGAGCTCATCATCAAAAAGAAAAGCAGCCCTCGAATCCGTCATGTTCATACCGTGCTTTAATGTGCTCACAAATACGACCGGGAATTCCAGTCCCTTGGAATGGTGTATGCTCATTATCCTCACGGCATCCGACTGGCCTCCGCTTCCTGCTTCTCCGAAGTCCATCTCGTACTTCTTCATGTTCTCTATATACCGAAGGAACTTGAACAGTCCGTGGAAGCTTGTCTTCTCATAGTCTGCTGCCCTTTTCTTCAGCAGCCTGAGATTGCCAAGACGCCTTGCTCCGTCAGGCATGGACATTACGAGATCGTCATATCTGTGATCCAGGATGATGCGGTCCACGAGCTCATGTATGGGAGTATAAGCCGACCGCTCCCTGTACCCCTCCAGCATGTTTATAAATGCTTTGCACTTTGCGGCGAGTTCCTTATTACCCTCATCCGCTGCAGCCTCCTTCAGGCTGTCATAAAGGTCGCCCTCTGATGCATGTGAGCGTACAAACACCATCTCCGAAGCGTCGAAGCTTCCGAAACAGCCCATCATGACTCCAGCAAGAGGTATGTCCTGTCTCGGATTGTCTATGACGGAAAGCAGGTTCATGATCTCCCTTATCTCATAAGACAGCAGATATCCGCTCCTTGAATCAAAGACGAGCGGTATCCCCTCCTTTGCAAAGACCTCTGCGAAGGTGTCGCTCATACCCTGAACGGATCTGATCAGTATCACAATATCACCGTAACCGCATTTCCTAACGCTGTTATCTTTTCTGTTTTCTATTTCAAGCGCCGGGATCCCTTCCACATCACCGGTAAGCTCATGTATCCTGCGTGCTATGCCCCTTGCTTCACAGGTTATATCATCCTCGCTGCCATCCGGATCGCCCTCGATATTGATGTACTCCGTACGCCATGTTCCGGACTCGGATGCATCCGAGCCGTACAGTTCTCCGTAATGCAGGCTCTGGCTGTCATCATACACGGCACCTCCGCACTCTCTGCTCATTATCCTTGAAAAGACATGGTTTACCATCCCTGTCACATCCATGCTGCACCTGAAGTTCTTTGACAGAGTTATAAGCTTCGAGGATCCGTCATCTCCCGCGAGATATCTTTCATACTTATCCATGAAGAGCTCCGGACACGCATCCCTGAAGCTGTATATACTCTGTTTCACATCTCCTACCGTGACATAGTTGTGGCCGTTTGATATCGCAGTGAATATCTCCTCCTGAACTCTGTTACAGTCCTGATACTCATCTATTATCAGCTCCCTGTATCTGTCCTTCATCGTCTGTCTGGTCTCATCATCCTGCAGGATGGCAAGAGCCATGTGCTCAAGATCGGAGAAGTCCACCACTCCCCTCTCTCTCTTGGCTTCAGAATACCGTTCCAGATACTCCAGTGTCAGAGAAGAAAGCTCCTCCACATCAGGCAGACACATGCCGAGCTCATAAATAATATCATCCGTTTTTGAAGCAAACAGCTTTCCTGCAAGCTCCTCCCTTACTATCTTCTTTGCCCTGTCCCTGAGCTTTTTCGCTCTTTCTCGAAGCTCCACATCCACACTTTCATCCTTTTTGGATGACAGTGTTCTGAAGGATATTTCATTAAGTCTTTCCTGACACTCCCTATAGCTTCCGCAATCCGCAAGTGTCCTTATTTCTTCTATATCCCCGTCTATGATCTCCCTGTAATAATACGGTCCACCCGGCCTGTCGCAGATACTCCCTGCGTGCTCCAGTATGCTTATCGCAAGTGATATCCTGCCTGCAGCGATCTCCATGAGCGAGTGAAGGAACGCAGTCTGCTCCAGCTCTTCCTCCGAAGATACCCGATACTGCTCTGCCATTGATGAGATATACTTTCCGGGATCGGGTCTTGCCACTGCAAATCCGTACACACTCCTCACAGCAGCGGCCACTGCCTCATCGCTCCTTCCGGTAGAGATGTCATCCGCAAATCTGTAAAACCTCTCGTCACCGGACTCATATCTTTCTTCAAGCAGTCCGTCCATCACCTCTTCCGCTATCAGTCTCAGCTCGCCCTCATCGGCCACCCTGAATGACGGATCCACATGACATATGTTGAAATGCTCGCGTACGAGGTTCAGACAGAAGCTGTCTATCGTAGTGATGTCAGCCGAATATATCAGAGTCATCTGTTTCAAAAGATGCTCTCTTATTTCTTCCGTAATGTTCTGATCAAGCAGTGCTTCAGCTATGGCATCCCTGATACGGTCTCTCATCTCTGCTGCGGCAGCTTTTGTAAAGGTCACGACCAGAAGCTCCGATACAGAGTATTTCTCTACCGTGATAAGCCTTATCACACGCTCCACTATGACGGCGGTCTTTCCGCTTCCGGCAGCCGCCGACACAAGGATATTGTGTCCTCTTTCTTCTATGAAGCTCAGTTGTTCCTTCGTATAATTCATACAGTCCAAGTCCCCGGGAAATCCATTTTGACAAGATGTCTTTTTGTCCCGCCGTCGCATATCTCCTTATACGCGCAGTAGTCGCATCCGGTCTTCTTATCCAGCTCATAGGGGCTCTTTGCCACCTCTCCGCCCCGTATACGCTCTCTCAGCTCTCCGGCAAGATTTATGGTATGTTCCATCATGCCCCGCATCTGCTCCTCCGTATAGAGCATGGCATGTGAATCAGGATCACCGTTTGCCTTGAAGCTCACGGGCACCACGATGGACTTGCGTGTCTCCTCTACAGTCCTGTCAAAGGCCCGTATCGCATTCATATCAGAATTGACGACGCCACGGAGCTTCAGCTCTTTTCTGACCGCTCTGTCAAGCTCCTCATCTGTACTGATCCTGCTTCCCTCTACTATCGGATCATCCACGTGATAATAAAAGAGTCCCGCAGGTCTTACGCTCTCGGCTCCCGCTTCCTTTCTCATCCTGATAGCCGCATCCATATATACGGGAAGCTGTATATCAAGACCGTGGTATATCCTGTCCGGATCGAAGCTCTTGTTGCCCGTCTTGTAATCTATCACATCAATATAGACTCCCGACTCAGTGACAGCCTCATCACATCTGTCGATGGTCCCCTTAAGTCCTGCGTTATCAAATCTGCGCTCGAAGTAGATACCGTCAAAACTGCCCTGCTTTGCCTGAAACCTGAGAGTATCCACACTGCGCCTTGCATAGCTTTGAAGCCTCTGTATCATGTGTGCGTCTCTGGCACTCGCTCCCGCTATCAGTGATATCCTGCCTGACAGGCCCTCCTCAGCCGCATCTTTCATCGCACTTTCGAGTATCCTGCCTGCCGCATCATCATCCACCGATCTGAAGGTAAGCCTGTTCTGCGCAAGCCTCCTTGAGAAGAGTTCAAGGATTTTGTGCAGCAGCGTACCTACATCCCTCAGTTCGAGATCAAAGCTTCGTCTTTCGTTAAGCCTGAGTCCGTATCCGAGGAAGTGCTCATAAGGGCATGCCGCAAATCTTTCGAGCTCAGTGGGGCTTTCTATGAACCTGCTGCCGAAGAGTATCTGTGCAGCCTCCGGTGAGAGCACCTTCTGCTCTTTTTTCACGCTGTCAGCAAGCTCCGTCTTGACTCCCACTTCGTCCAGAGCCTTCAGATACAAAGCTGCTTTTTCATTATCCCTTCCTATGCTCGCTGCAAGCAGTGCAGTGAGCTCACCCTTTGTATATATCTCATCCGATACTTCAGGTCCCTTGGCATCGGATATATTCAGACATCTCCTTGCTTCCTTCATGAAGTAGGATTCCCTGCAGGCAGTCCCGTCAAGATCCTGCTTCGGATAAGAGAAGCAGACCTCCTCCCCCGGTTTCATCAGGTTCATATAGAAATAGA
>JAEEGO010000005.1 GCA_016280355.1 Lachnospiraceae bacterium
AGCTATATCTTCGTGGATGTATTTGATTATATCGATTTCGATCTTTCCAAACCGCACGGCAAGATGGTGGTGACCAAGAAGAACGGTATGAGAGCTGAATATTCAGAATATCTGAAGGAAGGAGACAGGCTCGACATATACTGGGAGAAGTGATATGAGATTTAAGAACATAGCAAGCGGGAGCTCCGGCAACTGCACATATATAGGAGACGAGACCACACATCTGATCATAGATGCCGGCATATCGGGAAAGAGGATCGAAGCCGGACTGAATGATCTCGACCTTACGACTCCGGATATAGATGGGATACTGATCACCCATGAACATACGGATCACATAGGAGGCCTGGGCGTTTTAGCCCGTAAGTACGGCCTCCCTATTTATGCCACAGAGGGTACGATAGAAGCGATAAAGAAGATACCCAGATGCGACACCATATCGGATCATCTTTTCCATGTGGTGAAGGCTGACAGGGACTTCAGGCTGGGAGACTTTAATATAAGGCCTATAGCCATATCACATGATGCGGCAGAGCCTGTGGCATACAGGATAGAGAATAATGACAGATGTGCAGCCATAGCAACCGACCTTGGCATATATGATGACTACATCAAGGAAAGTCTGTCGGGATGTGACATCCTGATGCTTGAAGCCAACCACGATGTACATATGCTGGAGGTGGGACCGTATCCCTATCGGCTGAAAAGAAGGATACTCGGAGAAAAGGGTCATCTGTCCAACGATCACTGCGGCAGGCTCCTGACGTACCTTATATCGGACAGATTACAGCAGGTGGTGCTGGGCCATCTGTCACAGGAAAACAATCTGGCGGAGCTTGCGTACGAGACAGTGCGCATGGAAGTCACGATGTCCGACTGTGAGGCGAACTGGGGAGACTTCCCGGTCAGCATAGCGAGCAGGCATACCGGGACTGAGTGCTTTGAAATATGATATACTGCTGCGATGGAGGTAAAACAAATGGAAGAGAACAGACAGAGAGCGATCATTACGGTAGTAGGACATGATACTGTAGGTATCATAGCGAAGGTGTGCACCTACCTTGCGGATAATAACATCAACATACTGGATATAAGCCAGACTATAGTGAGCGGATACTTCAACATGATGATGATCACCGACCTTTCGGGAAAGAACAAGCATTTCGCGGATATATCGTCTGAGCTTGAAGAACTCGGCAAGGAGATAGGAGTCCTTATCAAAATCCAGAGAGAGGACATCTTTGACGAGATGCATCGCATCTGATGCCGGGGGGAGAAAACCATGATAAACATCAACGAAGTAAACGAAACAAATGAAATGATCCAGAAGGAAAATCTGGATGTACGCACCATAACAATGGGAATATCACTGATGAACCGCATCGACTCCGATGTGGATCGTCTGTGTGAGAGGGTATATGACAAGATCACAAAAAAGGCTGAGAAGCTTGTTAGCACGGGTGAAGCCATAGAGGCTGAGTATGGCATACCCATCGTAAATAAACGTATCTCCGTGACGCCTATAGGGCTTGTAGGGGCGTCTGCCTGCAAAAGTCCGGAGGACTTTGTAAAGATCGCACATACTCTTGACAGAGCTGCAAAGCAGACCGGAGTCAACTTCATAGGCGGATATACCGCACTGGTAGCCAAGGGTATGACTGACGAGGAAAAGCTCCTGATAGAATCAATACCCGAAGCACTGAACAGCACGGATCGTATCATGTCGTCGGTCGTGGCAGGTTCTACGAAGACAGGGATAAACATGGATGCTGTCCGTCTTATGGGAGATATTATACTTAAGACTGCAGAGGCTACAAAGGACAGAGACTCTCTGGGATGCACCAAGCTCGTGGTACTCTGCAACGCTCCGGATGACAATCCGTTCATGGCCGGGGCTTTCCACGGAGTGACAGAGCCCGACGTTGTGATAAATGTAGGTGTCAGCGGCCCGGGCGTTGTGAAGAAAGCACTGGAGAAGACACACGGAGCAGACTTCAGGACTCTGTGCGAGACAATAAAAAAGACGGCCTTCAAGGTCACAAGAGTAGGAGAACTTGTGGCGCAGGAAGCATCAAGGAGACTCGGAGTTCCCTTCGGTATCATAGATCTTTCTCTGGCCCCGACACCTGCCATTGGTGATTCCGTGGCTGATATACTTCACGAGATAGGAGAGGAATACGCGGGTGCTCCGGGTACGACGGCTGCACTTGCAATGCTGAACGATCAGGTGAAAAAGGGCGGTATCATGGCAGCAAGCGGAGTCGGAGGACTTTCGGGTGCTTTCATACCCGTGTCGGAAGATCAGGGGATGATAGATGCGGCTGTAGCCGGTGCACTTACTCTGGAAAAGCTGGAAGCCATGACCTGTGTGTGTTCTGTGGGACTAGATATGATAGCAATACCCGGTGATACACCGGCGACTACGATAGCGGGTATACTGGCTGACGAGCTGGCTCTCGGTATGGTCAATCAGAAGACTACCGCAGCGAGACTGATACCTGTGATAGGAAAGGGCGTGGGCGATCATGCTGAGTTCGGAGGTCTTTTGGGACATGCACCCATCATGCCGGTCAACACCTTCTCATGCGCAGACTTTGTTAACCGCAAAGGGCGCATCCCGGCTCCTATACATTCTTTTAAGAACTGATCATGAAAAGCATTACACTTGGAAAAACAGAGATAAGCGTACCCCAGAACGGATTCGGCGCGCTCCCCATACAAAGAGTATCGCTCGATGAAGCAGTACGTATACTGAGAAAGGCTTATGACGGAGGTATCAGGTTTTTTGATACCGCAAGAGCCTACAGTGACAGTGAGGAGAAACTCGGGGAAGCATTCGGTGACGGCTATGTGGACCGTAAGGACATAATCATCGCCTCAAAGACTCCGGCAAAGACTCCCGAAGATTTTTGGAAGGATCTGGATACATCATTAGATAAGCTCAAGACGGACTATATTGACATATTTCAGTTTCATCTGATGAATGAATGCTGGAAAAGCGGTGAAGAAAACGGTATGTATGAATGCATGCTGGAAGCAAAGAAGCAGGGGAAGATACGTCATATCGGCGGTACAGCGCACAAGCTCGGTGTGGCAAAGGAAATAGCCGAGAGCGGACTGTATGAAACCCTTCAGTATCCCATCAGCTATCTGGCAGATGAAAGGGAGCTTGAGCTGATAGATATCTGCAACAGGAACAATGTAGGTCTGATATGCATGAAAGCTCTTGCCGGCGGTCTCATAACCGACTCAAAAGCAGCAATGGCTTTCATGAACCAGTACGACGGACTGATCCCCATATGGGGTATACAGAAAGAAAGTGAGCTTGGTGAATGGCTGTCCTTCATGGATGATACTCCGGAAATGGATGATGAGATAAGAGCCTTTATCAGCTCTGAACAGGAAGCACTGAAGGGGGAGTTCTGCAGGGGATGCGGATACTGCATGCCGTGTACCAAAAACATACAGATCAATCAGTGCAACCGTATGAGTCTGTTGCTGAGACGTGCTCCGAGTGCGGGCTGGCTTAGCGACTATTGGCAGGCAGAGATGAAAAAGGTAAATGAATGCATAGAGTGCGGGGCATGCCTTCCAAAGTGTCCGTACGGGCTCGATATACCGGGACTTCTGAAAAAGAATTATGCCGATTATCAGGAGGTGCTCTCCGGCAGGGTGGTCACACAGTAGTATCAGACAGGTAATCATACATCAGGCTTTAGAAACGGAAGGAGATCATGATGGAATTCACAACAGACATCTTTAAGCAGTTTGATAAAAAATGGGCACTGCTCACTGCAGGAAATAAAGACAGCTTTAACACCATGACCATAAGCTGGGGCGGACTCGGAACCATCTGGAACAAACCGGTCGCAACGGTATACGTCAGAACATCAAGATATACCCACGACTTCATGGACAGGGAAGAATATTTCACGATCAGCTTCTATCCGGAAGATGCGAAGCAGGTACTCGGTGTGCTCGGCTCGAAGTCGGGGCGTGACATGGACAAGATGAAAGATTCGGGCCTTACGCCGAAAGAACTCGCTCAGTCGATGTCTTTTGAAGAAGCCGAGATCACGCTCGTATGCAGGAAGCTTTTCAGACAGCAGCTTTCAATCGAGAACATACCGGAAGATATAGCAGATTCCTTATATTCAAACGATGCTCCCCACGATATGTATATCGGAGAAGTGGTGGACGTGATACGAAAATAAGATCACGGAGGACAGACCATTGAGCGATAATAATACCGAGGTCAAGGATAAAAAGCAGATCAGGCAGGAGCGTAAGGAAAAATGGAAAGCCGCAAAGCGTGAAAGACGTCAGGCAGAAAAAGATTATTACAGGTATGCTCCGGGTATAGTACGGTGCTGGAACCTTTATCTGAAAAAGCCGTTTACAGTTCTGCTGGCAATCTGCATCGTCTTCGGTCTTTGTCTTGGTCCGTTGAATACGCTTATCTCAGATGTGCTTACGAGCCTGACCTGGGAGTATTACTATAGTGTAAAGGATATGGAGATCAGTGACGAAGAGAGGGAAGCCATCTACGAAATGTCACCGATCGATGAGGAAGGCAGTTCAAAGATAGATGCCTTTCCGGCCATCGGAGCTGATGAGACCTGGACAATCTGTATTTACATGGTAGCTTCTGATCTTGAGGATAATGATCAGGTGGATCTGTCCGAAGTCACAAAAGAGCATATCAAAAAAGAACAGATTGAAAATGATCATATAACAGACGATGAAGTTCACGACCATTTCGACAGATTTACCGATGAATTGGCAGATAAAGGTTTAGAGATCCCTGCATTTTTCTATTATCCGATAGAGCCTGTGGCTTCTTCCACGGCTGTGACCGAGGATGTTATCGTTTCAGGCATAAAGGGTGCTGCCTCTAAAGATATCAGCGAGATCACTTCCGAGGTCTGGTCCGACAACATCCGTGTGGTGATACAGACAGGCGGAGCATGCCATTGGAGCAACAAGATGATCAACCCTAATCGTACACAACGATTTGTGTATGAAAAGGGTTCTTTTTCGGAGGTGGAAAACCTTCCTTTGCAGGAGGCTTCCGAGACAGATACTCTTGCGGATTTCATCTCATACTGCAATGACAACTACCGTTCCGATCACAATATGTTTATATTCTGGGACCACGGCAGCGGCCCGTTTGGATATGGCTTCGACAATATCCATCACAAGATGTTTTCACTCAGGGAAATAAGGGCAGCGTTTGAGAAGGTATACGGAGCTGCGCCTTCAAAGGCACCGTATGATATCATCGGGTTTGATGCATGTCTTATGGCGGAACTTACGGTAATGCATTCGCTAAACGGTTATGCAGATTATTACTGTTTAAGTGAGGAAGCGGAACCGAACGAGGGCTGGTCATATGATAGATTCCTTAAGAAGATGAGTGATGATCCCACAATGAGCGCTCCGCAGGTCGGTCGTGCTGTTGCAGATGCCTACACCGATTTCTATATGCAGGAGAATATTAATGTCGGCTACCTTCTCGAAGAGAACGTTACTTTCTCGGTTTTGGATGCAAAGAAGGCTGAAGAGCTTTATGAGGCTTATTCCGAGCTTTGCAAAGCACAGCTTATCGACGCGGCATCGGATCTTGGTGTACTGTCGGAAATGGGACGCCTTGGAATGCGTGCCACCCGATATGCGCTGGAACTGAGTAACGTATACAATATGTCCGATCTGGGTAACTACGTAGATTATATGATAGACAGCTATCCTGAAGAGTGCAGCAGGATCAAAGAGCTTGTCGGTGAAACAGTACTGTATCATCGTGAGAACGGTGCACTTGCTGATTCGACCGGAGTTGCTGTTTATCTTCCGTGTCAGGTTGACAACTATAGAGGATTGGGCAGATACCTGGATTATATATATGATATAGTGGATGATGATAATATCAGAGCTCTTTATTACTACAAGCAGGCCGGATGTCTTAACGATGAACTGACCGGGTATGTAAAAACACTGACAAATAAGGAGCCTGAGAAGCTTAATACCAGGCTTTTCAGTGATTTTTCAAAGGCTGAGCCTACAGTAGGAAAAGACGGCTTTTCTCTTCCGGTGAGTGAAGAGCTTCAGAAGCTGATGGTTGGCTACAGCATACTAGTTGCCAATTATGATGAAGATTATGCAACACTCACCGAATACGGTTCGATCGGAGGCATGGAGCTTGACGGAGAGGGTTCTCTGATCAGCAGTTTTGACGGCAGGTGGCCCTGTATCAATGATGTGCCTTTGTATGTGGAAGTGGTTTCAAATTCGCCGTCTGCAACCGAGTATAAAGCACACATCATGTACAACGGTGAAGAGGCATATTTGATCCTTGACCACAACAAGGATACAGATGAACTGGCGGTTTCTTCCGTACGCATAGTGGAAGAAGAAAACGCAAATTATATGGTTAATACGAAGTCAAGTCTGCAGCTGGAAGAGGGAGATACTATCATACCTCTTTATAATGAGACTGATCTGGAGGATGACACCGAGTCATCAGTCTACGGCAAATCGGTGAAGATAAAAAAGAATACCGGCTTTGAGATGAAGACACTTCCCAAGGGATATTATCTTGGCACTGTAGTGATAACGGATGCTCGTGGAGACAGCTATTACAGTGTAGTAGTAGGTGCCGACATCGGAGCAGGCGGTATCAGGGAATGGAAGACTGATGATCGTTTCATCGGATCCGGATATTAAGAGGATCATAGATTAGGCGTAATAAAGTGCTGCGGTGTAATTCGAGTGACGGGAGGAGATAGCAGATGTCAGCAGTCGGTCTATTGATGAAAATGATGTCATATATAGGAAAAAGCGTCTTGAACTCACTCGAGGAGAAATCCAGGGATCCGCTCAGATATCAGGAAGAATTGCTGATGTCCGTACTTCAGGATAATAAGGATACTGAGTACGGTAAAAACCACGGGTTTTCTGACATACATTCCATCGAAGAATATCAAAAACAGGTTCCTTTAGGTGAGTACGATGATTTCGCTCCGTACATAGAAAGAATGGTCAAGGGTGAGGACAACGTTCTCGTAAAGGAGCATATCGATCACTACAATAAAACATCCGGTACCCTCGGACTATCGAAGTATATCCCGTTATCGGAAAAACAGACAAAGATATGCGGTAAGTACTTTGCCCTGCAGTCCAATGCAGCCATATCCACCCAGATAGGCTACGGCTGGAATGACGGCATGGGAATAAACCTTATGGAGGGCACGGCTGTAGTACTTGAAAGCGGAGCTACGTACGGATGTGCCTCTTCTGTGAGTGTCAGGAAGGGTCCGCTCAAAAATTTTTATTCCAGGATCTATACATCACCCATAGAGGCCAAACAGCCCGAGGCGGGAGTCATCACAAGATATATCCATGCAAGGTTTGCTCTTTGCGAGAGGAATGCCACTTACGTGGTAGCTACTTTCTCAAGTCTTATCTTTGAATTCTTTACTTATATCGAGCATAATCACGAGATGCTTGTAAAGGATATCGAAAACGGTACCATAGACAACAGTGTCGACCTGCCTGAAGGGGTAAGAAAGTCTCTTATGGAGAAGATCAAACCGGATCCCAAAAGAGCAGCTGAATTGCGGGAGGCATTTGCGGAAGGCTTTAACAGTCCGTGGGCTAAACGCATCTGGAAAAAGCTGCAGTATATGTACAGTGCCGGAGGAGCAAACTTTGCTCCTTACACGGAAAAACTCAGAAAAAACATACTCGGACCGGATGTCCATATCTTCTATCTCGGCATTTCGGCATCGGAGGGCTTCTTTTCCACCGTATACAGGATGGATGAAGTACCGTCGATCCTTACACCTGACAGCTGCTTCATGGAGTTTATTGAAGCAGATGATGAGAATGCAAAATGCCTCACCATGGATAAGCTTGAAAAGGGAAAGAGCTATGAGATAGTCGTTACCAATTTCGGAGGTCTGTACCGATACAGGATGCATGATGTCATCACTGTCACAGGCTTCCACAACAAGACGCCTCTCGTGGAATTTCAAAGCCGTGCCGGATATGCTGCAAATATCAGAGGTGAAAAGACTTCTGAATCGGCGGTGCGACACGCGGTACATGAAACAGAAAGGATACTGGGACTGGATATTTTTGATTTTTCCATTTATCCGGATACTGATGCGGAACCGCCTACATATGTCATGTATCTTGAGATCACTCACAGGCCTGACGGCATCACAGACGACAGGATAAGGGACGCGCTTGAAGAGCAGCTTATACTTGCAAATCGTGAGCTGGAGTATGATCTGGGAGAGGGATATCTTGCTCCGATAAGGCTCGTTCTGCTGCAAAGGGAGACCTATATGCTCTATAGGGATGTCATGATAATGAAAGGCATGTCGGCGTCACAGCTCAAGCCGGTAAATGTGATAAGGAATGAATTCCAGAGGAAGTTCCTTACGGCACTTGAGGACACGGATTGACATTGTGTATACTGATTGAGATAAGCGGATGAAATTCCACCTCATCAATAATGCAGAGTGCTGCGGAAGTGATGGCATACGGAACGGCAGTTAAATTTGTCTGATCCGGATCAGGGTAATGCCGCGGGGTGTTTGCAGATGCAAATGCCCCGTTTTTTATGCTTTGCCCGCATGATCCGGTAACTGTATAATTATTATCCGGGCATAGCAGAGGAAACAGGAAATACAGGACCAGGGCAGAGACATATGGAAGAGAAGATAAAAGGGATACTTAACGGGATAGGTGTAGGATGCGGAGATCCGGATATGCTTACACTTGAAGCAATTAAGACAATAAAGAGATCTGATATCATCTGCCTGCCGCACAGGGATAGGCAAAAATGCAGGGCTTATCAGACAGCAAGAGTAGCAGTACCCGAAACAGACGAAAAGGAGATCGTCTGCTTTGATTTTGAGATGATCAAAGACAGTACTATCCTTGAAAAAAGACATCAGGAGATATACAGCAAAGTAAAGGAGTATCTGGAAGAAGGGAAGAACGTCTCGTTTCTTACGATAGGTGATCCGACGGTCTACTCCACCTTTTCTTATATCGCAAGACTGGCTGAAAGGGACGGTGCAAAAGTCAGGACAGTGAATGGCATAAGCTCGATCAATGCAAGTGCAGCGCGTCTTGGCATATCGCTTTGCGACGGCGATGAGCAGCTGCATGTAATATCGCAGATCGAAGACCTGGAAAAGACTCTGGCCCTTCCGGGTACGAAGGTGATAATGAAATGCTGCAGATCCATGCCGTTCATAAAGAAATGCCTGTCCGATATAGAAAAGAAAGTCGAGATATATGCAGTGGAAGAATGCGGGACAGAACAGGAGAAGCTGTATTATGGTGTAAATCAGCTCCCTGATGATCCGGGATACATGATGACTATCATAGTAAAGGAAAGGAAATGACATGCCGCAGATAAGTGACAGAGTACAGACATTTACGGATTCGGTCATAAGAAGGATGACAAGGATCAGCAACAGATACGGGGCTATCAACCTGTCTCAGGGATTCCCGGATTTTGATCCGCCGAAAGAGCTGACCGATGCATTAAAACGTGCAGCCGAAAAAGGGCCGCATCAATACTCGATAACATTCGGAGCGGCAGGCTTCAGAAAGGCACTGGCAGATAAACAGGGCAGAGCCATAGGACGGGATATAGATCCCGAGTCGGAGATAGTGGTCACCTGTGGCAGCACGGAAGCCATGATCTGTGCCATGATGACCATATGCAATCCCGGCGACAAGGTGATGGTGTTTTCACCGTTCTATGAAAATTACGGAGCCGATGCCATCTTAAGCGGAGCAGATCCCATATACATACCGCTCGTTCCGCCGGAGTATTCGTTTGATATCACTCTCGTGGAGGAGGGCTTCAGACAGGGAGCTAAGGCTATCATAGTCTGCAACCCGTCAAACCCGTGCGGCAAGGTCTTTACCCGCGAGGAGCTGGAAGCCATAGGAAAACTCGCGGTTAAGTATGATGCGTATGTCGTAACAGATGAGGTGTACGAGCATCTGGTTTATTCGCCATTTGAGCACACCTATATGTCGGCTCTTCCCGGTATGTATGATCACACCATAACCTGTAATTCGCTTTCCAAGACTTTTTCGATAACCGGATGGAGACTCGGATATATCATAGGACCGGCAGCCTTCATAGAAGCAGCAAAAAAAGTACATGACTTTCTGACTGTGGGAGCAGCGGCACCTCTTCAGGAAGCGGCGACGGCAGGATTGCTGCTTGGAGAAGAATATTATGAAGGTCTGAAGCGTATGTATACGGCAAAGCGCGATCGCATGCTTGAGGGACTGGACAGGATCGGACTGAAGCATAATGTTCCTCAGGGTACGTATTTTATCATGATAGATATACAGGAGTTCCTGGATACGGACAGATTTGCAGGATACAGTGATCTGGAGTTCTGCGAGTGGATGATACGCGAGATAGGCGTGGCTTGCGTCCCGGGATCGAGCTTTTTCAGAGAGGATATAAACAGATACATCAGGATACATTTCGCAAGGGGTGAGGACATCCTTGATGCGGCACTCGAACGTCTGGCAAAGCTGAAGGAGATGTGACAGATCCGCAGCCCATACGGACGAATGGAAGCAACATTGTATTTTATGATAAAATCTGATCATATTTTTGTGGAGGAAAAAGCTATGAAAAAGAAGACAGAAGCTGTGCTTGCAGCAATCCTTGCATTGTGTATGGCATTTATGCTTGCAGCATGCGGCAATAAGGGCAATGAGGGAAGCACGCCTGCAGAGAGCACACAGGCAGGTCAGGAGAGCGCAACTGAAGCACAGGAAAAAGCAGATGCTTCGGAAGCAACAGAGGAGGCACCTTCGGTCAATGTGGCCAATCCCTGGCAGGACGGAGTTTCCGAACAGGATGTATATGTTCTCGTAAACGCATATTTCATAGTTCCGGATGGAGCAGAGGGTGTATTATATCGCGTCCTCCCTTCAGAGAATCTGGCTGAGATGGACTATAAGCTGGACGGAATGGATTTTACCGCGAGGATGAAGAGTACCGATACCTTTGAAGATATCTCCGGCATGAATTATAAATGGGATGTGGATGAGGAACAGTCCGTGTGCGGATCCGAAGGCAGGTTACGCCGTGCGGTCACGGATGAAGAGACAGCTGACAGTCTGCTGTGGCTGGACAAGCCGATGCATGTGATGTTCTCACTTTCGACTGCCGGCAAGGATCTTGACGGCTTTGACATAGTGGCTTTGGCGGAGAGCACGTATCAGCCGGCTGACGACAGTTTCATGCCCGGTTCATTTGTTGAGGAAAAGGTAGAAAAGAGTATTTTTGACAGCTATGATGAGATCCTGACTTACCTTGATAAGGGCAATGCTTATGCATACTTTGAACTGGAGGGCTATGACGGAAAGCTGCTTGCGGTCACCGAAGAAACGTATGACGATCTCGAGGGCCATCAGGCTGCGATAGAAGCAACGTTTTACGGCATGTTCAACGGAAATGTACGCTTCATCGGAAATGCCTTCAGCAGCGGTACGGCATATCCCATACGATGCGACGGTGCTGTGATATATGCCGGTGGAAATCACGAATATCAGTCTGAGTTCATGAACGAAGACGGAACAGCTCTCATTGTGAAAGATTATATGTATGAGAGCATCGATGAGGACGGAAGTGTATCTTATTCCGGATTCAGGAGACAGACAAACACTTCTGTAGATGAGACAGTTCCTGCAGATGCCGAAGAAGGCGGAAAGCTTTTCACCTCACTTGTCGAGGAGATGACAGGAAAGCCTGTGATGGATTTCACGGTCGTGAAGTAAAAGAGAGCTTTGAATGTGAGCACAAGTGGCAGATAACAACAGATGTGTCCGACGGAAATGCTGAAAACAGGGAGATATGTTATAATCATTAAATCAATGAAAGAAATGAGGTTTCACTAATGATCGCAGCAAACAACGTGACATACAGAGTTGGAAAAAAGGCTCTCTTTGAAGAAGTGAACATCAAGTTCACGGAGGGCAACTGCTACGGCATCATAGGTGCCAACGGTGCAGGCAAATCCACCTTCTTAAAGATACTCTCGGGAGAGCTTGAGACTACCAACGGTGATATAGAAGTCACTCCCGGACAGCGCATCTCGGTGCTGGAGCAGGATCACTTCAAGTATGATGCACAGACAGTGCTCGATACCGTCATACAGGGTAATGAGCATCTGTATGATGTCATGAAGGAAAAGGAAGCGATATATGCAAAGCCGGATTTCTCGGATGAGGACGGTATGAGAGCAGCCGAGCTCGAGGGCGAGTTTGCCGAGATGAACGGATATGAGGCGGAAAGTGATGCAGAGTCGCTGCTTAACGGACTCGGTATAGACACAGCCCTGCATTATTCGCTGATGGGAGATCTGAACGGATCAGAGAAGGTCAAGATCCTTTTGGCAAGAGCACTTTTCGGCAATCCCGATATACTGCTGCTCGACGAGCCTACGAACCACCTTGATCTCGATGCGATAGAGTGGCTGGAGGAATTCCTGATAGACTTCCCGAATACAGTCATTGTCGTATCCCATGACAGATATTTCCTGAACAAAGTATGTACCCATACCGCGGATATAGACTACGGCAAGATAACCCTCTTCTCGGGTAACTATGATTTCTGGTATGAGTCATCACAGCTTCTCGTACAGCAGATGAAGGAAGCAAACAAGAAGAAGGAAGAGAAGATAAAGGAGCTGCAGGAATTCATATCCCGATTCTCCGCAAATGCTTCAAAATCAAAGCAGGCAACATCAAGGAAGAGGGCACTCGAGAAGATAGAACTCGATACCATCAAGCCTTCATCAAGAAAGTACCCATATGTGGACTTCAGGCCTGACAGAGAGATAGGAAATGAGGTGCTTACGGTAGAAAACCTCACCAAATATCAGGACGGCAAGGTAATCCTCGACAATCTTACATTTACTCTGAGGCGTAATGACAAGGTGGCTTTTGTCGGAGCCAACGAACAGGCGATCACAATGCTGATGCGTATCATCATGGGAGAAGAGGAGCCGGATTCGGGATCATATAAGTGGGGCGTGACCACATCGCAGGCTTACTTCCCCAAGGACAGTACGGAAGAGTTTAATAATGACTACACCATCACCGAATGGCTTATGGGCTATTCACCCACGAAGGATGTGACATATGTCAGAGGCTTCCTCGGACGTATGCTCTTCCCGGGAGAGGATGGCGTGAAGAAGGTAAGAGTGCTTTCGGGAGGAGAGAAGGTGAGATGCCTCCTGTCCAAGATGATGATTTCGGGAGCAAATGTACTGGTGCTTGATGAGCCTACGAACCACCTCGACATGGAGAGTATCACGGCCTTGAACAACGGTCTGATCAAGTATCCCGGAGTAGTGCTTTTCTCCTGTCATGACCATCAGTTCGTACAGACCACTGCAAACCGTATCATGGAGATACGTCCCGACGGTACGCTTGTGGACAAGATAACCACATATGACGAATATCTCGAAGGTAATGTGGAGGCAAGAAAGAACTACGTTTATACTGCAAATCTGGAGGATGATGCGAACTGAACGTGCTGAAGAAACCCAAAACGGACAGTACGCTGGCAGAAAGATAAGAGTATGAAGACAGCCGGAGTAATAGCCGAATTTGATCCGTTCCACAACGGTCATGCATTTTTCCTGCGGAGAGTGAGGGAGCTCACCTCCGCAGATTTTATTATTGCTTTGATGAGCGGAGACTTCACTCAAAGGGGCAATGCAGCCGTAGCGGGAAAGAAGCTTCGCACCGAGACGGCTCTTTTGAACGGAGCCGATGTGGTGATCGGGCTTCCGGTACAATACTCCACAGCATCTGCAGAGCTCTTTGCAATGGGGGGAGTAGCCATACTGGATGCACTGCAGTGTGTGGATGTGCTCTGTTTCGGGACAGAGGAGAGTGATATCGGGAAGCTTAAAAAGACGGCAGAGATCCTCGGACATGAAACAGTAGAGTATAAGGAAAAACTGACATCGCTTCTGAAAAAGGGAATGAACTATCCGGCGGCAAGAATGCAGGCCTTAAAGGAGACGATGCCCGCTTTGGAAGATGCAGAGGGGATGGAAGACATCCTTGCGGGTCCAAATAATATCCTGGCACTTGAATATCTGAAGGCGATAAATAAGCTTGGATCCAACATGGACACCGTAAATATCAAAAGAGAGGCCGTGGATCACAACGCTCCTGACACCTGCGGAGTGTACAGCTCAGGCGGAAACATCAGGCAGATGCTTCAGAGGAAGCGCTCATTGGACGCAGTAAAGGACTATCTTCCCGAGAATACACTTTCACTGCTTAAAGAACACTGGGAGAAGGATTTCCCGGTCTTTGATGATGATATGTCATCTCTTATGAGATACAGGCTTCTTGTTGAGAACGAGGACAGCCTCAGACAGTATGCTGATATGAACGAAGATCTGGCGAGGAGAGTCGTGAATAAAAGAGCGGAGTTTGAGGATGTGACTCAGTTTACCGGACTATTGAAGACAAAAAACCTCACTTATACAAGGATATCAAGGGCACTGCTCCATACGATGCTGTCCGTTAAAAGGGACGAAATGGAGCAATATGCCACGGCAGGATATGCGGGCTATGCAAGGGTATTGGGATTTCGAGCAGGAGCTTCAAAGCTTATCGACATCATGCGGGCAGAGTCAAAGATTCCCGTTATCACAAGAACGGCAGATCACAGGAAGCTTCCCGAAGGACCCTTCAGGGATATGTTTGAGGCGGATCTCAGGGCGGCCGATATCTATCATTCCATAGTAAAGGATGTCTACGGCACGGATATGGTGCATGATATCTCTGCTCCGGCATATACGGCGGAGTATGGCTCATTGTGCTACCATGTTTTATGATGATCAGAATTCATTCTGAAGAAGGGGTGTACCATGTGTGGATTTGACCTTGAAAAGATAGCGGATCCTGAATTTTTCATGGAGAACAGGATACCTGCGCATTCCGACCATCTCTGTTTTGAAGATGAGGAGGCTGCAGCATCGGGTAAGAGCGGCTTCAGACATTCGCTTAACGGAGTGTGGAAATTCGCTTTCGCGCGAAATCTGAAGGCGGCGTTAACGGACTTCATGAAAGAGGACTATGACTGTCTCGGATGGGAGGATATCACGGTCCCTGCCTGCATACAGCTGGAGGGCTACGGAACACCGCAGTATGTGAATACGGAGTATCCCTGGGACGGACACGAAGAGGTGCGTCCGGGGCAGATACCGCAGGACTACAATCCTGTAGCGCACTATGTGAAGTATTTCACGCTGCCCGAGAACATGAAGGAAGGGCCTGTATGCATATGCTTCGATGGGGCGGAGAGCGGGATCGCCGTATGGCTAAACGGTCATTATATAGGCTACAGCACGGACAGTTTTACACCTTCTGAATTTGATCTGAGTGAGTACATAGACAGGGAAGGCGTGAATAAGCTTGCAGCAATGGTATTCAGATATACCGCGGGAAGCTGGTGCGAGGATCAGGATTTCTTCAGGTTTTCGGGTATATTCAGGGATGTGTATCTCTATACAATGCCCAAGGTGCATATATCCGACATCAGGATAGTGACGGACCTTGACGATGCCTTAAAGGATGCGAAGCTTTGCATGGCATTTGAGGCAACCGGAGAGGGCAGAGCGGATATAAGCCTTGCTTACCACACTGAAGAAGTGCTGCATGATAACAGAGTGCTGAAGATGAGCACGCTGGTGTCATATGATATAGCGTCTCCAAAGCTTTGGAGCGCGGAGAAGCCTGAGCTTTACGACCTTGTGATAAAGGTATATGACATGGACGGAAGGCTTTGCGAAGTGGTGACGGAGAAGGTCGGATTCAGAAGGTTCGAGATGAAGGACGGCCTGATGTGCCTCAACGGAAAGCGCATTGTCTTCAGGGGAGTGAACAGACATGATTTCTCAAGCGCAAACGGCAGGGTGGTGACAGAGGATGAGATAAGGAAGGATCTTGTCACCATGAAGAGGAACAACATAAATGCCGTGCGTACGAGCCACTATCCGAACCGTACCGCATTTTACAGAATGTGCGATGAATACGGACTGTATGTGATAGATGAGAACAATCTGGAGACACACGGTGTGTGGGATCCTATCTTCAGGGGGAAAGAGCCTCTGGAATATGCTGTGCCGGGTGACAGGCCTGAATACATGGAGATGATAGCTGACCGTGCACGCAGCATGTATGAGAGAGACAAAAACCACCCTTCGATCCTCATCTGGTCCTGCGGTAACGAATCATACGGGGGATGCGATCTTCAAAGACTTCATGATCTCTTCCACGAATGGGATGATACGAGACTTGTGCATTATGAGGGAGTCGTGAACGACAACAGATATCCCGATACTACGGACATGGTGAGCAATATGTACTGGCCGGTATCCGGGATAAGGGAGTATCTTGCAGAGCACAGGGATAAGCCCTGCATAAGCTGCGAATACACACACGCTATGGGTAATTCATGCGGAGGCATGTACCTTTATACGGACTATGCGGATCAGGAAAAACTGTATCAGGGCGGCTTCATATGGGACTATATAGACCAGTCGCTCAATGCAAGGAACAGATACGGAGTGGAGTATCAGGGCTACGGCGGTGATTTCGATGACCGGCCCAATGACGGAAGCTTCAGCGGCGACGGCATAGCTTACGGGGATGACAGAGAGCCTTCACCGAAGATGCAGGAAGTAAAGTACAATTACAGGCCCGTGAAGCTTGAATGTGACGGAAGAGCCGTGAAGATCGCAAACAGGAACCTGTTTACTGACGTTTCGGAATATGAATGTGTATTCATGCTGGAGAATAGGGGTAGACTGATAAAGGAGTGTGTATCAGAAATAAGCTGTGCACCGCTTCTTGAAGGAAGCATACCCGTACCAACGCAGATGATACCCGAGGATCCAGGCGATGAGTATGTGCTTACGGTATCCCTTCGTCTTAAGGCTGACACTATCTGGGCAGACAGAGGACATGAGGTGAGCTATGCTCAGTACATATACGGGAGCATACCCGAAGCCAGGCATGAGAAGAAGCCCTTCAGGGTGACAAGAGGACACTTCAATACAGGTATAAAGGGCGAAGGATTTGAGGTCATCTTCTCAAATATCTTCGGAGGTCTCGTATCATACAGATACGCCGGCAGGGAGCTTATAAAGAGGGCCCCGAGACCGAATTTCTGGAGACCTCTTACAGAAAATGACAATGCAAATCTGCTGCCGTTCAGGGCGGGACAGTGGAAAAACGCCGGTCAGTATCTTACCCATAAGAGAGAATTTGAAGAGTATGACAACGCTCTGATGCCGGCAGAATATGTCGTGGAGGATACGGCAGACGGTATCAGCGTGACATATACCTACCGACTGCCTGTGATACCGGAGAAGGAGTGCGAGGTGAAATATACCGTGCATTCGGACGGCGCTGTGGATGTCAGGATGCATATGGAAGCATCGGATGATGTGGGAGAGCTGCCTGAATACAGCATGCTCTTTACCTTTGATGCAGATCTTGAAAATCTGACCTGGTACGGAGCGGGGCCGGAAGAAACCTATGCGGACAAACCTCACGGGAAGATAGGAGTATACAGGAACAGGGTAGCAGATAATATGGCAAGGTATCTGGTGCCTCAGGAGTGCGGCAGCAAGCTTGCCGTCAGGGAAGCCCTGATCACCGATAAGAGAGGCAGGGGAGTGAAGTTTACGGGCAGGGATATGACCTTCTCCGCTCTGCCTTATTCACCGTATGAGATAGATAATGCGATGCATCCTTTCGAACTGCCGCCGGTGAATTACACTTATGTGCGGGCAGGTCTTGCTCAGATGGGAGTCGGCGGCGATGACACATGGGGTGCAAGGACCAAGCCGGAGCACATGATAGACAACAGCAGACCTCTGACTCTGGAATTTACATTCCGTGGGATGGAGTAATGATCACGGCCGAAAAAAGATCAAAGGAAATGACATTAAACAGAATTGATAAAACAAGACCTGTCATAGTATGATTGAGGGATGGTATTGTCAGGAAGGAAAATACAAAAATGAGCCAGGCTGATGTGATATTTAAGAAAATGTGCGAGGATATACTTTCCCACGGCACGGACAATAAAGGGGAGGCGATACGCCCGCACTGGGATGACGGTACTCCCGCCTATACACTTGCCCGCTTCGGTGTGGTAAACAGGTACGATCTGTCCGAGGAGTTTCCGGCACTGACTTTCAGAAAAGTAGCTTTTAAGACCTGCGTGGATGAGCTTTTGTGGATATGGCAGAAGCAGTCAGCCAACATACATGATCTGAAGGGACATATATGGGATTCATGGGCTGATGAGAGCGGCTCGATAGGCAAGGCTTACGGCTATCAGCAGGCAAAGAAGCACTTCTATACAGACGTCGCGGAGGAGTCGCTGATAAAAGCTTTCGGGGGGCTTGTGGCAGCAAACGGTCATGAGTATGCCGGGAAAGCTTCGAAAGACGGAAGGGACGGCTTCATGATGACCCAGCTGGATAAAGCCATATATGATCTGAAGGTGACACCCTTTTCAAGGCGCATCATAGTCTCCATGTGGAATCCCACGGAGCAGTATGAGATGCATCTTGCACCATGCGCCTATGAGATGACATTTATGGTCACAAGGGATGAAGCAGATGACAGGCTGGTACTGAACGGGATACTCAATCAGAGATCGAACGATCTGCTGGCGGCAGGCAACTGGAACGTGGTCCAGTATTCCGTGCTCATATATATGCTTGCACATATCTGTAACATGAAGGCGGGCGAGCTGGTACATGTGATAGGCAACGCGCACATCTATGACAGACATATGGATATCGTACGTGAGCTGATACAGCGTCCGCAGTATCCGGCTCCGAAGTTCAGCATAATAAGGGATGTAAAGGATTTCTATGATTTCACGGTGGATGATCTGTCGCTTACAGACTATGAGTACGGTCCTCAGGTAAAGGATATCCCTGTGGCGATCTGATCGTGCCGCAAATTGCAATAACAAGGCCTGATATAGTAAAATATACGGTTAAATTAAAGCCTTTATGGCAGAAAGGAGGGAGTATATGTCTGACGTGATACTGGACAGGGGACATTTTGGGTCCATAGCTGAGTTTCAGGAGCCTGAGCAGCTCTATAAAGAACTGATAGACAAGGTCAGGAAATACCATCCCTCCGATGATATCTCCATGATCGAAAAGGCTTATAATGAGGCGCTGAGAGCCCATGAGGGGCAGATGCGAAAGTCCGGTGAGCCCTACATCATACATCCGCTCTGCGTCGCTATCATACTGGCGGATCTCGAGATGGACAAGGAGACCATAGCTGCCGGTCTGCTGCATGATGTGGTGGAGGATACGGGCAAGACCTCCGAGGATATAGAGCAGGAATTCGGTGAGGATGTGGCGGCTCTTGTGGACGGTGTCACCAAGCTGAACAAGCTGCAGTATCACGGTGACAAGGTGGAGTTTCAGGCTGATAACCTGAGAAAGATGTTCCTTGCGATGGCGAAGGATATCCGTGTCATCATCATCAAGCTTGCCGACAGACTGCACAATATGCGGACTCTTAAGTACCAGCCCGTGGAGAAGCAGAGGGAGATCGCAAAGGAAACGCTGGATATCTATTCCCCCATAGCACAGAGGCTCGGTATATCAAAGATCAAGGTTGAGCTCGACGACCAGTCGCTGAAATATCTGAGATCGGATGTTTACGAGGATCTCAAGGAAAAGATCGCACAGAAGAGGAGCGAGAGAGAGGCTTTCGTAGCGGGCATAGTCAACGAAGTAAGAAAGCATATGGAGGATGCGGGCATAAAGGCTCATGTGGACGGGCGCGTCAAGCATTTCTTCTCCATATACAAGAAGATGGTAAATCAGGGCAAGAGCATAGATCAGATATACGATCTCTTTGCCGTGCGTATATATGTGGATACGGTAAAGGACTGCTATGCGGCACTGGGTATCATACATGAGATGTACAGGCCGATACCGGGCAGGTTCAAGGACTATATAGCGACCCCCAAGGACAATATGTATCAGTCGCTCCACACGACGCTTATCGGAAGCTCGGGCATACCCTTCGAGATACAGATACGTACGTATGACATGCACAAGACGGCTGAGTACGGTATCGCAGCTCACTGGAGGTATAAGGAAGCGGCGGACGGCATGACGCCTGACATGCAGGAAGAGGAGAAGCTTGCCTGGCTTAGACAGATACTCGAGTGGCAGCAGGATATGTCAGATAATGAGGAATTCCTGCAGTCGCTGAAGGCGGACCTGAACCTCTTTTCGGATCAGGTGTACTGCTTCACTCCGACGGGTGATGTGAAGACACTCCCGGCTGATTCCACGCCCATAGACTTCGCATATGCGGTGCACTCGGCAGTGGGAAACCGTATGATCGGAGCCAAGGTCAACGGCAAGCTGGTGCCCATAGACTACAAGATGCAGAACGGGGACAGGGTGGAGATCATCACCTCACAGAACTCCAAGGGTCCCTCAAGAGACTGGCTTAACATAGTCAAATCTACTCAGGCAAAATCAAAGATAAATCAGTGGTTCAAGCATGAACTCAGAGAAGACAATATAGTCAGGGGCAAGGAAGCATATGCCGACTACTGCAAGGCACACGGCATAAACATCAAAAAGATCGCCAAGCAGGAGTATATGGATGAGGTCATGCAGAAGTATGGCTTCAAGGAATGGGATGCGGTATATGCAGCGATAGGGCACGGTGGACTCAAGGAAGGCCAGGTCGTGAACCGTATGGTGGAGCTCTATGACAGAGACCATGCGGCCAAGGCGACAGATGCCGACATACTCAACGAGCTGGATGAGAAGACCAGACAGTCTATAAAGCGCAAGAGGAACGGAGGCATAGTAGTACGCGGCGTGCATGATGTCTCGGTGAGATTTTCAAAGTGCTGTTCGCCTCTGCCCGGAGATGAGATAGTAGGATTTGTTACCAGAGGAAAAGGCATATCCATACACCGTACCGACTGCAGGAATATCATCGGTATGCCGGACTCCGACAAAAACAGGCTGATAGAGGCAGAATGGGATAAGGAATCAGGACGTTCGTCGACTGATGAGAAATATTCGGCAGAGCTCAATATATATGCTAACAACAGGAGCGGTCTGCTGGTGGATATCTCAAGAGAGCTCACAGACTCGGGCGTGGATATCATGGGACTGAACACCAGGATATCCAAACAGGGTGTGGCTACTATCACGACAAGCTTTGAGATACACAATACAGAAGAACTGAAGACGATCACCGGCAGGCTGAGGAGCATACCGAGCGTGATAGATATAGAAAGGACGGTAGGAGGATGATACGCGGCGTAGTACTGGGTCCGGTGCAGACCAATGTGTACTTCATTATAAATGATGAGACTTCGGAATGTGTGATAGCGGATCCTGCAGACAGTCCGCAGGTGATAACGGGACTTCTTGAAAAAGAAGGACTGACACCGAAGGGGATAATCCTGACGCACGGGCATTATGACCATATAGCGGGTATAGAAGGTCTGGAAAAAGAGATCAGACTTCCGATATATGCGGCTGAAGCAGAGAAGAGGCTTTTGGGTGATGTGGATCTGAACCATTCCCTGATGTCCTACGGCAGGGGGATAACGGTAGATGCCGATGTATGGCTTAAGGACGGAGAGGAATTCGATCTGGCCGGGATACATTTCAGATGCATGTATACCCCGGGACATACAGAGGGCTCATGCTGCTATCTGATAGACTCCATGAAAGCCATGATCTCGGGAGACACCCTGTTCGAGGGCTCTATAGGAAGGACCGATCTTCCTACGGGAAGCGTGCCGCAGATGAAGAAGACCCTTAAAGAGAGGATAATGGGTCTGGATGATGACATATCGGTATACCCCGGGCACGGCGGTATGACGACCATAGGTGATGAGAAAAAGTGGAACCCGTTTCTTGGGGGAGATTTTTAATACGTGATCTTGGAAAGGAAAAATGATGAGCGATAAGCTGATAAAGAAACCCACAACGGGAATGAAGGACATACTCCCGCAGGAGATGGAGATAAGGGACTATGTCGAGCAAATGGTGACAAAGACCTACGGAAGCTTCGGTTTCACACGTATAGAGACACCCGTGGTGGAGCATATAGAAAACCTCACATCCAATCAGGGAGGAGAAAACGAGAAGCTGATCTTCAAGATAATGAAAAGAGGAGAGAAGCTTGACATACAGGGGGCTGCAGGCGAGAACGATCTCGCGGATTCCGGACTTCGCTACGACCTGACGCTGCCTCTTTCAAGATACTATGCAAACAACAGCCAGTCACTGCAGATGCCTTTTAAGGCACTCCAGATAGGGAACGTCTTCAGGGCAGACAGACCGCAGAAGGGCAGGTTCAGACAGTTCAAGCAGTGCGATATCGATATCATAGGAGATCCGAGCGACCTCGCTGAGATAGAGCTTGTAAATGCGACCACCACCCTGCTTAAAAATCTCGGCTTTAAGGGATTCAGGGTACGTATCAACGACAGAAGGATACTGCGTGCCATGGGAAAGTATGCGGGATTTGCGGAGGAGTCGCTTTCTGACATCTTTATAGTACTGGATAAGATGGACAAGATAGGTATCGAAGGCGTGGAAGCTGAGCTTAAAGAGGCAGGCTATGAAAGCGCGGCAGTCGATAAATATCTGGAGCTTTTCAGACAGATGGACGACACGGCAGACGGCGTGAAAAAGATGGGAGATATACTGAAGGATGTCATAGAAGAAGGTGTGATAGATGACATGACTGAGATCTTCCATGCAGTGGGAGATGCCGCGACTTCAGATTTCTCGCTTTCTTTTGATCCTACTCTCGTAAGAGGAATGGGCTACTATACGGGTACCATCTTCGAAATAGAGATGGAGGAGTTTGGAAGCTCCGTTGCGGGAGGCGGCAGATATGACGGCATGATAGGACGCTTCACAGGACAGGATGTACCTGCCTGCGGCTTCTCGATAGGCTTCGAGCGCATCATCACCATACTGCTTGATAAAGGCTTCAAGGTGCCGCATTCGGCCGACAGGATAGCCTTCCTCATAGAGAAGGGTATCGGAGCAGACAGGCTTGCCGGCATCATGAAGGAAGCAAAGGAACTCAGGGAAGCAGGCAATACCGTGCTTGTCGCAAGAATGGCAAAGAATAAGAAGTTTCAGAAGGACAATCTCGAAAAGGCTGGATATGCTTCCTTCAGGGATTTCTATAAGGACTGACATAATGGGACTTGTAAAGAGAGAACTCGGACTGATCGCAGTCACCGATCTGGCGAGCATGAGGGTAAATCTGAAGCTTAGAGATGCCGTGGAAGAGGCCATAAACGGGGGCGTCACCATGGTAGTACTCAACGAGCCCACGCTGTCACATGACGCTCTGATGAAGGAAGCGGTGCGGCTTAAGATACTCTGCGGGATGCATGATATACCTTTTATCATGATGCAGCACGTAGATATAGCTGACGCCGTGGATGCGGACGGAGTGATAGTGGCGTGCGAGGAGTTCAATCCGGACAGGATCAGATCCGTGATCGGCACGGACAGGATGATAGGAGTGCTGGTATCCACTCCGGAAGAAGCAAAGAAGGCCATGCATGACGGAGCATGGTTTCTGATGTGCGGACCCGTAGGCGTAGGACATGACGGAGAGCATCCGGAATGCATCACAATAGCTGAGCTTGAAGGTGTGTGTGCCGTGGTGGATATACCTGTAGTGGCATACGGCGGACTCGCGGATGCCGATGTGAACCACCTGAGAGGCACGGGAATATCGGGCATAGGAGCAGCCACCGGTATATTCGGACAGGCTGATATAAAGGAGGCAGCGGCATCGCTGCGCCGCATATCGAGGGAGATCCTGTGATATGACGAGGCAATGGACAGAGCTGATAGTGCTCATCTTCCTGTCGGCTTTTTTCTCCGCAGCGGAGACATCACTTACGACCTTCAACAGGATAAGGATCAGGGAGCTGGCTGACGGAGGTCACAGAGGAGCAAAGCTTCTGCTTAAGATGACCGAAGAGAAGCCAAAGATGCTCTCAGCCATTCTCATAGGCAATAATATAGTAAATATCGCCGCATCGGCTCTGGCTACAACGATAGCCATGTCCATAGGCTTCAACGTCGGTATAATGACGCTGATACTGACTCTTATCATACTGGTCTTCGGTGAGATCACTCCGAAGAATGCCGCAACGGTCAAAGCAGAGGGTCTGGCTTTATTCTATGTCAGGATCATCTACGCACTGATGTGGGTACTGACCCCCGTGATATGGCTTATCAATACCATCTGCAGCGGCGTGCTGCGCCTGCTTCGCGTAGACATAAACGGAGTCAGGGAATCCATTACTGAGGGTGAGCTTCGCAAGATAGTGGATGTGAGCCACGAAGAGGGTGTCATCGAGAGCGAAGAGAAGGAGATGATAAAGAACGTCGTCGACTTCGGTGATTCGAGAGTACGTGATATAATGACTCCCCGTATAGACGTCGTGGAAGTGGATATAGATGCCGGATACGAGGATCTGAAGAAGATATTTACCGAGGAGAGATATACCAGGATACCGGTATACAAGGATGATACGGACAATATCATAGGTATCATCAACATGAAGGATTTCCTTGTAAGCGCCGTGGAAGGTGTGAACGAAGATCCGGAACACTTCAGGACCACGGATATCATGAGGGATGCCTACTACACATACGAGACCAAGAACACGGCTGACCTTCTGGTAGAGATGCAGGAAGACTCCGTACCGATGGCGATAGTTTTGAATGAATACGGAGCTGCCGAGGGAGTGGTCACAATGGAGGATCTGATAGAGGAGATAGTCGGAGAGATCAGGGACGAGTACGACGAGGATGAAGAGCAGCTCATAGAAGAGATCGGAAGCAGGGAGTTCATGGTTGAAGCATCCGTGAAGATAGACGATCTGAACGATGAGATAGGCACTGAGCTGCATTCGGATGATTACGACTCAGTCGGAGGATATATAATAGGATGCGTGGACAGGATACCCCAGCCCGGGGAGTCGGTCATCACGGATGAAGGCATCATTTTTGAGATCGTAGAGGGTGCCGAGAACAGGATAGACAGGGTGAAGATAACACTGCCTGATATAAAAAAGGATAAGGAGAAATAAAATGTTC
>JAEEGO010000055.1 GCA_016280355.1 Lachnospiraceae bacterium
GCAGTCTGATGTGCTCGGTGAGAGAATGTCACCTGTAACAGGTGATGACATGACCCTCAACTTCTGGATCATGATCCTCTGTGTAGCAGGCCTCATCGGTATGAGCTTCGTCTACACGGATGATGACGAGGAGGAAGAGGAAGACAACGGAAACGGAGCAAAGGCAAAGAAGGTACGCCGCTTCGGATTCAGGAAGTAAGAAGACCTTCGAAAAACTGAAGTTTCATGTGAGTTAAAGCTAAAGCCCCCTGGTTTGTATACCGGGGGGCTTTACGCATACCATATATAGTGATTTACATAAATACGGAATTACTAAAAAGTTAAGTAAAATTACGAAATATTTCGTCAAAATGCACAATGCGCGGCGAGAATATTGAGTTTTTCTGCGAATTGAGGGCTTATATACCGTAGCGTAGAATTGAAAGTAATAGTGATAGTGGGTAGTAGTGTAGTTATGCCCATATTTAGACCGTATCACTGTATTTGGTTTTGGATGGTTGAGGTTAATCGTTTAACCGCGAAGTCTTAATGGAGAGGTGACCACATGAAAAAGAAAACAAGCAAAAAGCTCATCGTAGTACTTCTTTTAGTTACGATGATGTCGCAGACACTATACTCTGCGGCGGCCGGGATCATGGGAGTGCGTGCCCAGTCAACTGCTTATGCAGATGATGAGTATCCGGAAGATGTAGAGCCTGGAGAGCAGGTGGACGAATCCAACCAGGATGATGCAGAAGAAGCTTCCGGTACAGAGAACGGGGAGGATGTGTCAGAAGACCAGCTGACAGCAGAAGACTCCGCGGGATCGGAAGAGGAGGAGACCGGGTCAGAGGAGACTGCTGCGACAGATGATGATGAGCAGATCCCGGATATCAGTCTCAGGGTATCATATGTGGATGCCGATGGTGCATCGATCAGGGATACGGAGGATTACAACCTTGATCCGGACTTTATGTACATATTCAAATATGAGGCTCCGCAGATCGATGATCACGAATATGACAGGACTACCATCGATACACAGGGGTCCGACAAAGAGATCACTGCCGTCTACAGTGAGAAGAAGGACGGCATTCAGGTTTACTCCATTACTACCGACCGGGATATAGATAATAAAGAGTTTGATGACGTGGAATGGACAGAGCTCGAAGAGGACTCTGTCATTGTCATGCATTACAATGCGAAGGAGAAGGAAGAGGATACGGAGAAAAAAGTCTCTGAAAATGAGGCAGTCTCCGAGAATGAAGCAGTATCTGAAAACGAAGCGACCAAGCGGGTATATGAGTATGAAGACAGCAGGGTATATGCAAAAGCAACACTTGAAAGAGCTGATGCGATCCCCGATGATGCAGTCTTTGTAGTAAAGGATATCACCGGCAGCAGGGAAGGATCGGATGCCGTAGCAAAAGCGGATGAAGCTACAGAGACAAAGCTTAATTCCAATACGGCACGTGTATATGACATCCACTTTGAGAATGAGGATCAGGGTGAGATAGAGCCCGAGGAAGGCTCTGTCACCATAGAGATCAGATTCAAAAAGAGTATCATGTCTCCGGGAAGTGAGAACTCAGACAACAGAGACCTCACGCTTGTCCATGTGAAGGACGACGGCAAGGCAGAAGAGGTAAAGGCGGAGATATCTGACGGAGATAAGGGAGTATCCTCAGTTTCCTTTGATACGGATTCGCTCTCACCCTATGTTGTCGCGGAGGGGATCACAGTACAGCCGGGAACGTCCCGTACTATTGCGGATATACTCGGCAAGGCGCTCTACTATGGCGTGACGGCCAATGAACTGAGTCTTACAGGTCATATGGATACCAACTTTGCGGTCGGAAAGCTGAAAGCAGACTGCAACACCACGCAGGGAGCATATACCGGATCCCATAATCCGGGAAATGATATCATAGCGTCCTATGAAGGCTCAAAGTGGTATGCGGATGTCAAGACCAAAAAGGATTACACCATAGTGACCACTCCCGATGTGGCCAAGGTGCTGAATGAAAACAGTGATATAACGACACGTTCCTATATCCATATAGATTCATCTCACTCATACGAAGAGCTCTCAGGCAAAGTCAGCGGCATGGTCTCAGGCACACTGTCACAGGCACTTGCATCTGAGGAGAACGTGTATGAGTTCAGTTCGTTTGCAACACATTTAACACCCGATAATGACAGCACGCCTTATGTGCTGGATCTCACTGATCTTACGGGTGGCACATACTATTTCACATTCAGCGACGGTTATTCCAAATACATCGATCACGGCGGTCCCATGCGGATAAAGATGAACAAGGATCAGCTGGTCGTGTTCAATATACCCGAAGAGACTGTACAGCTTAATCAGTTCAAGATCGATATAGGAGACGGGTATACTGATTCGGATTCACAGAAAGAATCGGCAGATGAGTACTGCCAGCATGTGGTCTGGAATCTGTACAACGCTAAAGAGACGAGCAATGGCAGCTCCATACTCGGTGTAGTGCTTGCACCCAAAGCATCCTACAGTGTGGGCGGCACATCCACCGGATGGCTGGTGGCAGACAAGGTCTCAAACGGCGGCGAGTGGCATATGGTATGGCAGGAGATGCCGGAGAAGCCGGACGATATAGACAATGATACGGAGTACAACTTTGAGATCGGCAAAACCTTTAACGGACCGTGGCCGGCAGATGGCTTCACATTCAAGATCGAAGCCTATGGCGGTGACAGCGTCAATCAGGGAGTCACGCTCGATCCCAAGGTGATGCCTGAAAACAGCGAGATCACCGTTCTCGCCACGGATCCAAACGGTAAGAAGTCCTTTGGAACCGTCAAGTTCAAGGCAAAGGATATTTATACCAAGGGAACGGATTCGAGTGATTACTGGACGAAGCAGTCCGGTTATGATCGCGACGTGCACTACATGTGCTATATGTACAAGATCACGGAGGTCATACCCGATAACAGGGATCCCTACATCCAGTATGATGAGCAACCCTGGTATCTGAAACTGTGGGTAAATGCGGAGAAGGTCAATAACGGAAACGGCGATGAATATATCGTAAGCATCGATCCCAAGGTGGCCCGTACCGTGGACGACAAGACCATCTGCGATCCGCAGGACAGCAAGCCCATAGTATTCGAGAATACCTATTCTCCGGAATTCGGAACGATAGATGTCACCAAAGAGGTCCTGAGGAATGGGAAGGTAGCAAACAACACCGATGATACCTATAAGGTAAGACTGTTCGGAGGCGGCAACAACTACGGAGGCGGACACTATCAGGATGCCGAATGCTACGACAATATTGAATTTACCAGCAGTCTGGGAAGGAACATCGATTACACGGTTTATAAGACCGGAGAAATCGGTGACGGAAAGAGAGCTTATGTGTATTTTGACATCAAGGCCGGAGAGAAGATAACGATAAGCGGTCTTGAAGTCAAAAAGGGTGCTGCAGCTGCTCAGTACTGGGTAGAGGAGTATTTCGACGACGGTGATGAGAAGCCTGAGAGCACAGAATATACGGATCTTGTTAATTTCACAAATACCAGATGGAACAACGTCACCACCGATCCGTCCGTGTTTAATAACGATGAACCCTATGCTTCTGTAAAGATCGTAAATAAGTACTCATCAGGTACGGAGTATACACCCTGGGCTGTGAAGGCAGTGAAGTTCGCAGCTGCAGGTACAAAGGCAAAGTACAGCTTCAGCCTGTATGAGGGCGACAAGCTCATCCAGGGACCCAAGGAAGTAGAAGTTACGGCAGGACCCAATCCTACAAAGTTCTACTTCGACAAGATAGAGTACGACAACACCATGGTCGGCGAGCATACCTATACCGTGAAGGAGACTCCTGTAGACGGAGTGAAGTATTCAGGAGATATCACCTTCAAGGTTGATGTGAAGATAGAGGATAACGGAGAGATGAGCGCCACCGCACTGGACGAGAAGCAGAACCTCGGCGAGGGCGTGCGTACCATCACGAACACATATCCTATAGACGGTACGCCTACCATCACTCTCAAGAAGACACTTACGGGACGTGCCATCAAGGAGGGCGACAACTTTGCGGTGGAGATCTGTAAGGACGGTGAGCTGCTCAACGCGGGGGACGTGAAAAACGGCAAGGTATTCTTCCCTTACGGCAGCGGTGAGTCCACCAAGGCGGTCAGACTGGATACATATACAGGAGAGACCGCAGACGGCAAGGCACATACTTATACGGTAAAGGAGATCGATAACGGTGTCACCGGTGTGAAGTATGATAACAGGGAGTACAGCTTCACCATCACTCCGAGCGTGGATGACGGCAAGGTGGTATTTACGAGTACATCACCTGAGACAGTGACATTCGTCAA
>JAEEGO010000056.1 GCA_016280355.1 Lachnospiraceae bacterium
CTCTCCCATACGGGCAGAGCCGAGCGAAGTCTCGTTTTCATTTACCGTGACTTCCGACTTTCTGATATTGTACTCCTCCACCTTACCGTCGAGCCTTATCCTTGCATACTCGAAGTAAAGCAGGTTCTTGTTTTCTTCCTCACCCGGATGTACCCCTCCGTCAAGCGAATCAAATACGATAAGCGAAGGGAGGCTCTCCTCATATGCAGCTCCGTTATCGGGATGGCTGCAAAGACGGATCTCCGTCATATTCTTCGTGATGGCTACACCCTCGGTACAGTCATAATAGATCTTCTCGCACCTTAAATGTGTCTTCGGCGAAAGACTGGCACCTGTCTCCGATTCCTGCATACGGTATTCCGTATCCAGATCTATCATGTGGACCATGATCTTTGCAAATTCGGGATCAAACTGGGTGCCGATACCCTTCACGATCTCCTCTCTGACTATGTGCTGCGGTATGGCATCACGGTAGCTTCTGTTGGAGGTCATGGCATCATATGCATCCGCCACGGCAATGATCCTTGCTATCTCAGGTATCTCTTCTCCCTTGAGTCCTTCAGGATAGCCCTTTCCGTTGTACCTTTCATGGTGATACCTTGCACCTACGCTGAGCCACGGCGAATTACGTATGCTCGACAGTATCTGGCCTCCCACGACGGGATGCTGCTTTATATGCTCGAACTCTTCATCCGTGAGCTTTCCTTTTTTGGTGAGTATACCGATGGGTACTCCTATCTTTCCCACATCATGAAGAAGGGCAGCGAAATAAACCTGATCACACTCCTCCTCGGATCTGCCGGACTCCCTTGCTATCTTCATGGAATACTCTGCTACACGCCTTGAATGACCGTTCGTATATGCGTCCTTCGCATCGATCGCGTTTGCCAGAGCCTCTGCAGTCTGTTCGAACTGCTCATGTGACTCTCTGTTCTTTCTCTCGAGTATAAGCGTCCTCTTTCGGACATATGCTCTTACGATCACGATCATTGCAGCCAGTACTGCGAGGGCGACGAGGGCATAAAACCATGCTTCTTCATAGAATGCCATCTCCTTCACGATCTTGACGGAGACCACCTTCCCTCCTCTGCCCAGTGCATCCATCAGATACATCACATAGTTGTAAGAGCCACCCTTGAGGTTGGTATAGTCTACAGGCTTCATCTCACTGCGGTGTACTGTGGTGCTCGTACGGTCGGATCCCTCCAGCTGGCAGCTCACCTTGGGATCGTCCAGGGAATAGTTGAAGATATATCCGAGTATCGTCAGTTTATGCGTATCACTCGGTATGGTTATCGTCCCCGCCTCATCCGGGTAATACCTCTCCCCGTCCGCTTCCACGTATGGTACTACTGCCTTCAGATCATTGATGTCCTCAAAGGCCTTGTCGATATTGACCCTGCATACTCCGGTGCTTCCTGCAATGTACAGATCTCCGTCATCTGTCAGTTCACTGTAGGAATTTGCGGTGGCTATACACGCAAGTCCGTTGGCTATACCGTAGAATACGGGACGTATCTCCCCGTTTTCCAGAAGCTCTTCTTTGGGAGTCACGTATATCCCGTTGCTTCCCAGTATCCACATATCTCCGTTATCCGACTCATACAGATCAAAGTTGTTGGGATAAGGGAATTTCTTTATTGTAGTCACCTCATAGTCCGGGGTCATATAGGCTATAGCATTACTTGCCACTATCCAGATGATGTCACGGTCTCTATCGCGTTTCAGCCGCATTACGATATCCGAGGGAAGTCCGTCCTCCACGTTGATGTTTCTCACGCCTGAATCATTGATGATGTAGATGCCGCCGCCGTTGCTTCCGAGCACGATATCCCCGTCCGTTCCCTCGGTTACGGTAAGACTCTCATCAGTCTCTATCCCGTCTTCCTTTCCGTATGAGGCTATGACACTGTCATCCTTTATGACATTCACTCCGCCGGTGACCGCGACCATTATGCTGCCGTCCTTCTTTTCGCTGACAGAGCGCAGGTTGCCGGACAGCATGCCGTCCTCCTCTGTAAAGGCTGTCAGCTCACCGTGATCATATCGGAGCAGTCCGTATGCCCTCCATGTTGAGATCCACAATCTGTCCTGACTGTCGCGTATGATCGAGCGTATACGTACATCCTTCAGAAGCTCTGTCAGATCAGAAGCTCCCATATCCTTGCCGGATGCTGTGACAGCTTTATCCAGCGGCAGCTCGGACAGCGGCCCTTTATCTCCCAGCACTATAAGCCCTGTGTCCGTAGCGACAAAAAGCTTCCCGTCACACATGCTGGTGGAGTTTACCACTGTCTCCGGTATATCATATTGCTCGAAGATATCGGCGAACTGGTTCGGGACCACCTTCATCACACCCTGTCTGGTAGAGGTGAACCAGAGATTTCCGAGGTAGTCGGTCATCACATGACCGACGTTGTTGTTCATTGGCAGATTGTCCAGCAGGGTGAACTTACCGTCTTCTACCACACCGATGCCGTTTCCGGCACAGATCCATATCTTGCCGTCTATATATTCCATGCTCAGCAGGTATTTCAACGGCTCTATCTTTATCTTTTCAAGCACCGCAAAGCCATTGTTCAGATCCACATGATAAAGCCCGAAGTCAGCTGCCTCCTGATAGATGCGTCCCGGTGACACCGGGTCGGGTATCATGGCTCCCACTCCTTCAAGGGGATTGTCCTCCCTGCTGATGTATCTCACCAGACTTCCGTCTCTTATCATGAGCAGGTCGCCACCATCGGTCGTACCGTATATCGTTCCGTCACTTCCCACCGTCAGATAGCGCATATCAGCCTCTTTGACTTCAGGTTCATCTATCGACTTCAGATTGTAGTCTTTGTCTATCGTCATGATGCCGGCAGTCGTTGCGACATAGATCGTCCCGTCAGTGCCCTCTGTGATAGCTCGCGTGTGAGCCGAGCACATGCCGTCCAGCTTGCCCCATTGCTTAAGCTCGCCCTTTTCCATGACCGCCACACCGTTGTCATTGGTTCCGATCCACAGCCGGTCACTGCTGTCCACATACAGACACTTGATGCTGGTGATGCCTCCGGTAGAATCCAGACGTTCGAAGGTGTTGCCGTCATATCGTATCAGTCCCGCATAGCTTCCTATCCAAAGGAAGCCGTCGCTTGTCTCGGCTATGGCATTGGCTTCGGATGTCGGCAATCCGCTCATGTTGTCGTAGAGCACAGCCGAATACCCCTCGCTGAGTCCCGTAGGGTCCACAGAGAGCGGTCTGTTGACTGTACCGCAGGAATTGATCGTTTCTATATCAGAAGCTGCGTAGCATGTCCTCAGTCCCGCTGTCAGGAAAAGAAGCATAAAAGCCGCTGTGGCAATAAACCTTGCGACACTTCGCATACGCCTTTTTGATGCCGTATATTCTTTATATTCAGTCTTCAATACCGGATAACCTCCGCATGATAATTTATGCCAGTACAAAGATACCGTCAAGTGCAAGTTTTCTGCATACTATATTCTTATCGACCTGTCTCAGGGAAAATCTTACCCTATCAACTTGCTTTTAACAACTGAGATTCATCAGTTACACCTTCAGATCTGTATGGTACGAAAGCCCTTTATACGAATAAACTCCCCTTTTGTGTTAAGGGGAGTTTTGTTTGGGCCGGACACTTTTTTATCATTCAAGCACTATCGTGCCGTCAAGGGTAAATTCGTCGTCAAGCTTCGCTCCGCGCTCCACAGGCAGCGTAAAGTTCACATCCAGGTATGTATTTGAATCCGCGGTAGGCGCCTCATCGAGCTGGGTGATATTTATCCTCGTACGTACAGGCTTGAACTGATCCAGTATAAAGAATATCTGATGACGCAGTTCCTCTGTGAGATGTCTCTTCACCAGGATGGTCACATCATATATTCCCTTTTTCTTGAAGTTCTCCGGTATATCTATATCATCATCCGTCAGGCGGTCTTTTATCTGATTATGCTCTACGACTATGGCCTTCTCGCGCAGTATTATCTCCAGTATCCTCTCGATAGCTCGCTTTGTCCCCTTCATACGGTTCAGGGAATATGCCTCCTTCACGAGATCCCTGAGTATCTCTGTATCAAGGAATCCGCCCCTTAAGTCTATACCCATCCAGCCCCCGTAGATTATGAGGAGTTCCTCCGGGCAGGTATCGAGATCCAAAAGCTTCGGCAGATCCGCTATTTCCATGCCATAGTCATTATAGATACTTGAGAATACGGAAATGTATCTGTGGAAGAAGCTTCCTCTTTCCCTGTATATCTCCGGATAGGTGGCCATGAAGTTGTCGCCGTCGGTATCTACCGAAAGATCCGCAAGCTTCAGCTCTCCTTCTCCTCTTGCCTCTATGGCAACATAGAGATACCTTCCTTTGAGATCATACAGCAGGCAGTCGGAGGATGCGGCATATTGCTTCGCTCCCAGCCTTTTCATGAATGAGATCTTGTCCGGCACATCTGTTGCGGCATCCGTCATATACCGGTCGATGTCCAGTTCATCCTGATCACCGGCACTGTACATGATCTTTTCATCCGTAGCAAGTGCATACACGAACCATATCATATTCTCGGAGCATTCGGTCCTAAAGGACAGCCTGCCCCAGCCGCTGCCGCTCTCTCCTGCGTCAAGTGCCCGAAGGAAGATACCGTGATACATGGAGGATCCATCAAGTACCAGCTCCATGTTGTCATTCAGCTCAAATCCGGTCAGACATCCGCTCTTTATCCTGTTTTGTCTTATCGTATACTTTGGCATCTTTTCCTCTCAGATCACTTGGAATAAGTGATCACCTCTACATCGATATCTCCCGGATGCAGCAGGCAGTTCTCGCCGGGATAGATATTGCCTTCGCGCAGTGCCGCATACTTCAGGCTTTCGGGCCTCATGAAGAGCTCATAGACATACTCCACGCAGTCAAGCTCCTCTATCGCCGAGAATACCTCCTCGAAGGTGAGTGCCTCGCCGAAGTTCTTGTCACTCGTCGTATAGTCCACTATATTTCTTATCCTGTCCTCGATCTGCTCTTTGCTGTCAGAGAAATGCCTTTTCACATATACCGTCGCTCTGACGGATACACTCACATAAATGGGAGGCAGGATCACATATCTCGTTGTGATGAGTCTCCTCTCCGAGAGAGTTCTGGATATCGCATCCCTGTATTCCTTTGAAAGCTTCGGGAATTCCTCGTCGGTACCGGGCATCACGGAAATATGCACAATGTTTCGCATCTCATCCAGTACCGCGTGTACCTTTTTGATACAAAGTCCGGGGGTCCTTGCGGTGACTTCCTCATAGTCGCGCGCAGTCACGCAGGTATACGGCGTGTACACATCCTCCCTGAAGCGTGTCCTCACGTCCTCAGTTTTCTCCCTGTAGGCTCCGCCCGTACCCGGTCCCGGGTTGAAGAAGAACCTTCCGAGTCCCAGTGCCTCGAAGCTGTTTCCTGCTCTTACGTTGCCCTTGGGTCCCTCTGTCACGGCAAGCGAGCCGATATACAGATCTGCTCCTATGAAGTCTCCGGCTTCCTCTATGACTATGCTTCCCCTGCTCTCCAGCAGTCTGTAAGCCAGGGCACCCTCGGAGTTCTTACCGGGACGTACGAA
>JAEEGO010000057.1 GCA_016280355.1 Lachnospiraceae bacterium
CCGGTGGTGCTGGTGAATGTACAGAAGCTTAAGGCTCTGGACTATGACCACACCGATATAGCATCCTGGCTCGGTGAGGGCTATGCCTGCGGAGCAGTGGGAGAGATGGTAGCCGATCTTGAACGCTTCGGAAAGAGACATGCGGTGATAACCGGTGTGGTAGAAGGCGGTGATCCGGGAGTCGCAGCGGAGATAGAAGACTGGTGCAAGGCAGCTCAGGTCAGGAGACGTTTCAGGGATACCAACATAGCTCAGATAGGAAGACCTTATCCCGGTATGATGGATCTTTACATAGATGAATCCAATCTTTACCGCAGGATGCATCTTTATACCAAACAGTTTGACTGGGAAAAGATGTGGGCGATAGCCGATGATATAAACGATGAGGCAGCCATAAGGGCAAAGGCTCAGGACATCCTCGACACCTTTGATATAGAGGGTGGAGGAAGCATAGAGGAAGTCTGGGAAATGGCCAAATATGTGGTGGCTTTTGAGCAGTGGGTAAAGGATGAAAAGCTCGGTCTCATAGCGTCACATTATGACGGATATGCAACGGGTAAGGCAGGTGTGCTCGACAGCATGCTCATCCCGGCATTTTCAATGCTGATAAAGCAGGGGACAGCCTGTGCCGTTGAGGGCGATATGAAAGTGGCGATGGCCATGAGCATACTTAAGACGATATCCGGTACAGGCCAGCTGGCTGAAATGTATTCGATAGATTTCAACGATGATATCGCGATCATCGGTCACAGCGGCTCGGGAGATTATGATATATCTAAGGGACGTAAGCCTACCATGAAGATAGTCAAGGTCTTCCACGGAAAGACAGGAGGCGGCTATCTGACTCAGTTCTATCCGCCTACGGGTGACATCACTTATCTTGCCATAACTCAGGACGGAGACGGTCACTTCAAATTCATTGCAGCAGAAGGCGTGAACGAAGAAGGAAAGATCCTCTCGATCGGTGATACAAATATGAGGACACGTTTCACCTGCGGTGCAAGAGAATTCGTCAATCAGTGGAGTGAATGCGGACCCACACATCACTTCGGAGCGGCCATAGGCAGACACATCCATACGATCGCCAAGGTGGCAAAGATAATGAACGTGCCGCTGGAGATAGTCACGCAGTAAGTTTCAGAAGTTTGTTTAACTCCCTTTTGCCTGCCGGCGAAAAAAAGCCGGCAGGTCTTTTGCTTTAAACAATTGACTTTTTATCATTCTGTGATAGTATGAAAAGAAGAAACGTTTCGTTTATATTTAAGAGCCTGAAAGGCGCGTAAACATGGAATCTACGATAAAGGACATCAAGAGGGAAACGGGCCTCGCGCTATCAACGATTTCGAAATATCTGAACGGTGGTAATGTCCGTCCGGAGAACAGAAAGAAGATAGAAGAGGCTGTAAAGAAACTGGACTATCATCCGAATGAGATGGCAAGAGGTCTTATCACAAGAAAGACCAGGACCATCGGTTTTGTGATCTATGACATATCGGGAACCTTCGGGGGACTGCTCACTCACTTTGTGGGAGATCTGATGAGGCAGAGCGGATACGGTATGATCATCTGTGATTCCAACAATGACAAAGATATCGAAGCGCAGAATATAAAGTTTCTGGTGGAAAAGAAAGTGGACGGCATACTGGTGATACCCGTGTCGTCTGATGAGGATTTCCTCGATTGTGCCAGAAGGGCGGATATCCCGATAGTGACTCTGGACAGGAGCATACCGGGTGCACATCTCGACTGCGTGACGATAGATAATGCGGCTGCAGCACAGACCGCGGTGGAGTATCTCATAGAGCGAGGACATGAGAAGATAGCGGCCATATATTCCGAGGAGTATACAGGCAAACAGAGGAGAGACGGCTATCGCAATGCCATGAAAAAGGCAGGTCTCGGAATATCGGGATCGTATGAGTATCACGAGAAGATACACAGCGTATCGTTGGGATATACCGGAACGAAGAAGCTTCTTGCGCTGCCTAAAAAAGAAAGGCCCACTGCAATATTCATGAGCAACTACGAAGTGGCTCTCGGGGTAGTGATGGCAATAAACGAACAGGGAATTTCATGTCCGGGTGACATCTCGCTGATAAGTTTTGATGCACTGACACTGAACCTCGTCATGAAGCCTATGATGACGGTAATGGTGCAGCCTATGGAGGAGATAGCCTCTGAAGCTGTACGTATACTGATGGCCAGACTGCAGAGTGACGGGCAGATGGCTATACAGCGCGTGCTGCTCTCGGCTGAGCTCAGAGAAGGCGATTCGGTCCGCGACCTGCGCAGCAGGAGATAGAAGGAGGAAATAAATGGAGACAAGGTATTATCTTGCAGTAGATATCGGAGCATCATCGGGCAGACATATCCTGGCTCATGTTGAGGACGGACGTATCCTTATCGAAGAGATATACCGTTTTCATAACGGCTCCGTGGAGCGGAACGGGCACAGAGTCTGGGAGACAGACAGATTCCTGAAGGAAATAATCGCCGGTATGAAGGCTTGTAAAGAGGCCGGCAAGATACCGGTATCTATGGGAATAGATACATGGGGCGTTGACTATGCGCTGCTTGACGGCGAAGACAAGCTTGCGGCACCTACATATGCATATCGTGATGCACGTACAAACGGTATGGATAAAGAAGTATATAAGTCGGTCCCGGAGGATGAGCTGTACAGAAGGACCGGCATACAGCATGCGATATACAATACGATATTCCAGCTCATGGCTTCAAAACAGGCTGAACCGGAGACACTGGAGAAGGCTGAAAGTCTTCTGATGATGCCTGATTTTCTTCACTTCCTTCTTACCGGAAAGAAGTGCCAGGAGTATACAAATGCGACCACGGCAGGTCTGGTAGACGCAAAGACAAATGACTGGGACAGGGATCTGATAAAGAAACTCGGCTATCCGGAAAGACTATTCGGCGAGCTCTCCATGCCGGGGACGACCGTTGGGGATCTCAAGGAAGACATACAAAAGGAAGTGGGCTTCAACTGCAAGGTGGTGCTGCCTGCAACCCATGATACAGGATCGGCTGTAATGGCTGTCCCCTCCGAATCGGATGAGGCACTTTATCTTTCGTCGGGCACATGGTCTCTGCTTGGCTGTGAACTGAAAGAGGCCAACTGTAACGAGGCCGCAAGAGAGGCCAATTTCACAAATGAAGGCGGATATGATCATCGCTACAGATTCCTCAAGAACATTATGGGACTGTGGATGATACAGTCTGTAAAAGATGAACTGAAGGAAAGGGGCGAAGAGTATTCGTTCGCTGAGCTTTGCGACCTGGCTGAAAAGGCTGAAGGCGATACGATAGTGGATGCAAATGATGAGCGTTTCCTGGCGCCGGCATCCATGACGGAAGAGATACAGAAAGCCGTGACCGAGGCAGGAGGAAGGAAGCCGGAAACAGCGGGAGAGCTGGCGCGGGTGATATACCGCTCTCTGGCAGAATGCTACGCAAAGAGCATAGATAATCTGGAAGCGATCACAGGGAAAAAGTATGACAGTCTGCATATAGTAGGAGGAGGCTCCAATGCAGATTATCTGAACAGACTGACCGCAAAGACAACCGGAAGGAAGGTTTATGCAGGACCCGGCGAAGGCAGTTCTTTAGGCAACCTCGGCGCACAGATGATCGCAGACGGAGTGTTTACCGGCCTACTGGATTTCCGAAAGGCAGTACGCAGCTCGTTTGAAGTCAGGGAATACTGATAATCCCTGACACAGAACGGCTGCTAAAAATATTTTATCAAGCGAAACGTTACGGTTTCGCGGGGTTCTTTTAATGTATAGGAGGGAAACGAAATGGCAAAAAACAGGTATCTGGGTGAATATCCGGTAATAGGTATCCGCCCCTGTATCGACGGACGCAGAGGGCCTCTGAAGGTCAGGGAATCTCTGGAAGACCAGACAATGGGAATGGCAAACTCGGTAAAGAAGCTCTTTGAAGAGAATCTTAAATACTCAAACGGCGAGCCGGTAAAGGTAGTCATAGCTGATACTACAATAGGAAGAGTCGCAGAGTCTGCAGCCTGCCAGGAGAAATTCAGAAAAGCAGGCGTTGCGATCACTCTTTCTGTCACACCCTGCTGGTGCTACGGATCCGAGACCATGGATATGGATCCGCTTACGATAAAAGGTGTTTGGGGACTTAACGGAACAGAGCGTCCCGGTGCGGTGTATCTTGCAAGCGTGCTCGCAACCCATGCGCAGAAGGGACTTCCGGCTTTCGGTATATACGGCAAGGATGTACAGGATGCGGACGATACGGTGATCCCGGAGGATGTGAAGACCAAGCTTCTGAGATTTGCGCGTGCAGCTGTTGCAGCGGCTACGATGCGCGACAAGTCATATCTGCAGATAGGTTCGGTCACCATGGGTATCGGCGGTTCCATCATAGATCAGAGCTTCTTTGAGGAGTATCTCGGCATGAGAGTGGAGTCTGTGGATGAGGTAGAGATACTTCGCCGCATGGAAGAGCACATATACAACGAAGACGAGTATCAGAAGGCTCTGGCATGGATAAAGAAGTACTGCAAGCCCGGCTTCGACAAGAACCCCGATTTTGTTAAAAAATCCGATGAGCAGAAGGAAAAGGACTGGGAGTTCACCGCAAAGATGGCCTGCATCATAGAGGATCTCTATCAGGGCAACAAGAACCTGCCCGAAGGATGCGAGGAAGAGGCCGGCGGTCACAATGCGATATGCGGCGGATTCCAGGGACAGAGACAGTGGACG
>JAEEGO010000058.1 GCA_016280355.1 Lachnospiraceae bacterium
AGATGAAAAATGGATCAAAAGAACAAGATTTCTGATTTCAAACCATTGCCGTGGGAAAAATGAACGACACATCGATCCTGATATCTGCTATAATGTTCAGATATGAGCAATATTATTAGCAGGGGGGATCGATAAATGACAGGGTCAGAGGCGATAGCAAAGTGCCTGGAACTCGAAGGAGTAGAGGTAGTATACGGATATCCCGGAGTGGCGATTGCACACTTCTTTGACAGTCTGGGCAGTACGGATATCAGACAGGTGCTTGTGCGTACAGAGCAGAATGCCGGACATATGGCATCCGGATATGCCAGGACAAAAGGCAGGGTAGGGGTATGCGCAGTCACATCAGGTCCGGGCGCGCTCAATCTGCTGACAGGCATAGCTACAGCTTATGCTGACTCCATACCTCTGGTATGCATTTCCGGACAGGTAGACTCTGATCTTATAGGCTCCGACGGCTTTCAGGAAGCCGATGTCACAGGCGCTGCGGAGAGTATCGTAAAGTACAGCTATCTCATAAAGAATGTCAGGGACATACCCCGCATAATCAAAGAAGCCTTTCATATCGCAAATACGGGAAGAAGAGGTCCGGTTCTAATAGATGTCCCCATAGATATCCAGCGTGCGGAGCTGAAGGAGTTTGAATATCCGGAAGAAGTAAATCTTCGCACATACAAACCTACCGTAAAGGGACATATCCAGCAGATAAAAAAAGCAATATCGGAGCTGAAGAAAGCCAAGAGGCCGCTGATATGCGCAGGTGGCGGCGTATTTCTTTCCGATTCACAGTCAGAACTGATCTCGTTCGTCGAAGAACACAGGATACCTCTTGTACATACGATGATGGGCATAGGAGTGCTTCCGACTGATCATGAGCTGAACTACGGTATGGTAGGAAACAACGGTACCATATCAGCCAACAAGGCCATGCAGGAGTGCGACATGCTGCTGATGGTGGGAGCAAGAGTTGCTGACAGAGCTGTAGCCAATCCCGACACCATAATGGACAATAAGGTGCTCGTACATATCGATGTGGATCCCGCAGAGATAGGTAAGAACGTGGGACCTACGATACCTATAGTAGGAGACGCAAAGAGCATACTGACAGATGCCATGGAAATGGAGCTTTCGATAAATACTGCTTCGTGGCTTGAACATCTGAATGAGTACAGGAAGCTTCCGAATCCATTGAAGTTCTCAGATAAACATGTGAACCCTGCAGTATTCATCGGCCTGCTGTCACAGGAGATGAAGGACAGATCGGTCTATGTGGCTGATGTCGGACAGAATCAGATATGGTCCTGCAGGAACGTGAATGTGAGAAAAAATGGAAGATTCTTTACATCCGGCGGTATGGGTACGATGGGATATGCCATACCTGCAGCAATAGGAGCGAGGATGGCAGATGATACCCGTCAGGTGGTCGCTGTATGCGGAGACGGCGGATTCCAGATGTCGATGATGGAGCTTGCCGTTGTGATGCAGGAACAGGTGGATATCAAGATAGTAGTTCTTCGCAACAATTTCCTCGGACTTGTAAGAGAGTATCAGCATTACAGCTTAAACGACAGATACGAGATGGTGAAGCTCGGATCATATCCGAAGCTCGATTCCCTTTCCGCTGCATATGATCTGGACTATTACAGGGCAGAGAATATGGACGGTATAGATGAACTGATACAGCGCTTCCTTTCAAATGACGGTCCCGCTCTGATGGAAGTCATAGTGGATCCGCAGGATACGGTTAAATAAAACGGAGGATGAGATGAAGAAGATATATACGGTATTGGTGGAGAACAGATCGGGAGTACTTGCCAAGGTATCGGGGCTTTTCGCAAGGCGCAGCTTCAATATAGATTCTCTTGCTGTGGGAACAACGGACGATCCCAACGTATCAGTCATGACTATCGTGTCATCCGGAGACCAGAGAACATTGGAGCAGATAGAGAAGCAGCTCAACAAAAAGCTTGATGTAATAAAGATAAAGACATACGAGGAGACCGAAGCGGTATCGAGAGAGCTCATGCTGATAAAGGTGAAGTACAACAAATCCAACCGCAAGGATATCATGGAGATAGTCGATGCCATGAAAGCGGAGATAGTAGATATGTCAGAGAATCAGATGCTGATACAGATCTGCGACAGGCCCGACCGTACTGCGATGATGATAAGGCTTCTATATCAGATATCCATAGTTGAGATAGCACGTACCGGCACTCTCGCACTACCCAGGTGCGAGTGAAACGGAAGGCGTGTATCTGATTGACTTTTACCATGTAAATATATATATTAGTTAAATTGTACCGTATATTTTCACGGAGGAGATATGCATAGTAAAGTATTTCAGCTGTTGGTAGACAACACGTCAGGTGTTTTGTCCAGAATATCGGGCCTTTTCTCAAGGCGAGGATACAATATCGAGAGCATCACAGCAGGCACCACGGCCGATCCGAAATATACAAGGATCACTATTGTGGCCACCGGAGATGATGAGATACTCGAGCAGATCGAAAAGCAGCTCCGTAAACTGACCGATGTCAGGAACATCAAGGAACTCAGACCGGACAGCTCGGTATACAGA
>JAEEGO010000059.1 GCA_016280355.1 Lachnospiraceae bacterium
AAGGATATGGAGATACCGTACAGCCCGAAGCTTCGCGACCTGCTGCTTGCGGACTATCTGATCAATCCCCTGATAGACGACTACGGTGTGCCCGAAGAGACGGGAGAGAAGGCATACAGGGCATACAGTATGGGAGAGAAGAGGTATGCCGAAGTGTGCGAAGCAGGCATGGAGGAGCTGTACAGGGACATCGAGATGCCACTTGCTTTTGTGCTCCACGATATGGAAAAAGAGGGGATAAGGGCTTCAAAGGATACACTCATATCCATTTCAGCGGATCTTGAAAAGGATATTAAGCAGCTCGAGCAGGAGATATACGCCGATGCGGGAGAGGAGTTCAATATCAACTCACCCAAACAGCTCGGCGTGATCCTCTTTGAAAAGCTGGGACTTCCCGGAGGCAAGAAGACAAAGAGCGGTTATTCCACTGCGGCGGATGTACTTGACAAGCTGGCTGAGGATCAGCCGATAGTAAAGAAGATCCTCGCATACAGAAGCGTGTATAAGCTGAAGAATACGTACACCGACGCTCTGGCAGACTATATAGACGAAAGCGGACGGATACACTCCACCTTCAATCAGACAGTCACGGCTACGGGACGTCTGTCTTCGGCAGATCCCAATCTGCAGAACATACCGATACGTACCGAAAGAGGACGGGAGCTTCGTAAAGTCTTCATACCGAAGGAGGGATGGAGCTTCACGGATGCGGATTACTCCCAGATAGAGCTTCGGATACTTGCTTCTCTGTCGGGTGATGAGAAGCTCATAGAGGCATTTAAGAACGGACAGGATATACATGCGAGCACGGCGGCTCATGTATTCCATGTGGACTATAATGAGGTCACACCTCAGATGAGGCGCAATGCAAAAGCAGTCAACTTCGGCATTGTATATGGCATCAGCTCGTTCGGACTGTCAGAGAACCTTTCCATATCGAGAGCGGAGGCAAAGGAATATATAGATCAGTACTTTGAGACTTTCCCGAGGGTCAAGGCTTATCTGGATGAACTCGTAGCTTCTGCAAAGGATACGGGGGCAGCGGTGACTTACTTTGGCAGGAGGCGCCCGATACCCGAGCTTAAGGAGTCCAACTTCATGCGAAGACAGTTCGGTGAAAGAGTGGCAATGAACATGCCTGTACAGGGCACGGCTGCGGATATCATGAAGATAGCAATGGTAAGAGTGCATGATATGCTGAAGGAGAAAGGGCTTGAGTCAAGACTGATACTTCAGATACATGATGAACTTCTTATAGAGACGTCTCCGGGGGAAGAGGAGCAGGTGAAGCAGATACTCATGGAGGGCATGATGGGGGCAGCCTCTCTTGCGGTTCCTCTTACAGTGGATGTGAACAGCGGCCATGACTTCTATGATGCACACTGATACGGAGGACAGGCACGGCACGTACTGCATAGGGATCACCGGAGGCGTGGGATGCGGCAAGTCGGCAGTCCTCGATCATCTGGCTTCCACGACAGACTGTAAGATCATAATCTCCGATGATGAAGCTAAGAAATTATACGCGCAGGGAAGCCCGATATTTGGTAAGATAATAGAGGCAGCCGGAGAGGATGTCAGGGGCCGGGACGGAGAGCTTGACCGGAAGAAGCTTGCAGAAAGGCTTTTTGCAAGGCCGGACCTCAGAGAAAAGATAAACTCTATAGTACATCCGGCAGTGATGGACCTGATCGATAAGGCCATATCCGAGGCAAGACAAAACGGAGGACATGAGTTTCTCTTCGTGGAAGCAGCTCTTCTCATAGAATGCGGATACAGGGAGAAGCTTGACGAGCTGTGGTACGTGTATGCATCGGAAGAAGTAAGACGCGGCAGGCTCAAGGAAAACAGGGGCTACAGCGACGAAAAGATAACCGGGATGATGGCATCCCAGCTGAGTGAGGCGGAATTCAGGACACATTGTGTCAGAGTGATAGATAACAACGGAAGCATGGAAGATATGTATCGCAGCGCGGACAATGCAGTTGAGGCTGTGCGATCCGGCATCCGGGTGAAGAAAGGAAACTAAAGGCATGAAATACTTGATCATAGGAGCAGGCCCTGCGGGCCTTACCGTGGGCAACAGGCTTCTTGATAAAGGCATAGAGGATTTTCGCATCATAGAGGCAGCGGATACAGCGGGCGGACTTTGCAGATCAGAAGATGTGGACGGAGCACCGCTTGATATATCCGGAGGTCACTTCGTTGATGTGAGAAGACCGAAGGTAAATGAATTCCTTTTCCGCTTCCTGGGAGAGGATGAGATGAACAGCTTCGAACGTGTCACAAAGATCAGGACAAAGGATGCAAGGATAGGCTATCCCTATGAGGCCAATATCTGGCAGCTTCCGATAGACGAGCAGGTGGAGCATCTGAAGGCCATAGCAAATGCCGGATGCAACACGGGAGCAGAAGAACCCGAGAATTTCCTTGACTGGATACCGTGGAAGCTGGGAGAGAAGATAGCGAACGAATATCTCTTCCCGTACAACGAAAAGATTTTTTCGGTGGATCTTTCGACACTTGGCACATACTGGATGAACAAGCTTCCGAACGTATCTTTTGAGGATACATTAAGGGCATGTCTTACAAGGAAGCCTTACGGTTCGCTTCCGGGACATGCAAGGTTTTATTATCCGAAAAAATACGGCTCGGGCGAGCTGTGGCTTCGTATGGCAGAAAGGCTCAAAGATCACATCGACTACTCAACGCCCGCAAAGGAGCTTGATCTGAAGCAGCGAAAGGTGAACGGTACATACACCGCCGATGTTGTGATCAATACGGCACCGTGGACCTCATATGAGAAGATAAGCGGGGCATCGGACGGATTCCTTGAAGCTGTGAGTGCCCTGAAATATTCATCGATAGCCGTGAAGTATCTGCCGGATGTCGAGGATGAAGAAGTGAACTGGGAGTACTTCCCGGATAAGTCGATTGATTATCACAGGATACTGTACAGGAATACATTCGCACCGGGATCTAAGGGATCGTGGGCTGAGATCAATCTGAAAAGATATGAGAAGAAGGCTGAAGATACAGTCTTCATAACGGAGTATGCATATCCGCTCAACACCATAGATAAGCCCGAAAAGATCGGACTGATACTTAAGGAAGCAAAGAGCGGGAATGTATTGGGACTCGGCAGATGGGGCGAATGGGAGCACTACAACTCCGATGTGGTGGTTGAGCTTGCATTGGGATTAGCGGAAAAGCTGGATTAGGAGCAGACAGATGGCTGAAGGCAGGAAAGGTACTGATACGAAAAAAGCTGCAGAAGGAAAGAACTCAAGACTGGCAGCGGGTGTGAACGCCAGAAAGTATCCGGGGCAGCTGGTATACGGACTTGATATAGGTACAAGAAGCATAGTCGGTACCGTGGGATATATGTATGACAAGAAATTTCATGTGGTAGCCATAGAGAGCAAGCCGCATGAGACCAGAGCCATGCAGGACGGACAGATACACGACATAGCAGCCGTGGCAGAGTCCATCACGGAGGTGACGAGCCGTCTGCAGATAAAGCTCGGAAGGCCTTTGCATGAAGTGTGTATAGCAGCCGCAGGAAGAGTGCTGCGTACCGTCACCGTGCATGTGGAACAGGAGCTCGGAGATACGAGGGATGTCACGAACGAGGATATTTATTCGCTGGAGCTTCTTGGAGCACAGAGAGCCTACGAGAGATTCATAGAGCAGAGCACTCTCAATATCAAATTTTACTGTGTTGGATATACGGTACAGAGATACTATCTGGATAAGTATCAGATGTCCGATCTGCTTGCGCATAAGGGCAGCGAGATAGGAGCCGATGTGATAGCGACCTTCCTGCCGGATGAGGTAGTGGACGGACTGTACAAGGCTGTCGAGATGTCGGGACTGCATGTGGCTGATCTGACTCTGGAGCCTATAGCGGCGATGGAGGTGGCGATACCTCAGAACTTCCGTATGCTGAATCTGGCCCTTGTGGATGTCGGAGCAGGTACCAGTGATATATCCATCACAAGAGATGAGGCTGTCGTAGCTTACGGTATGATACCGAGTGCCGGAGACGAGCTGACGGAGGTCATAGCGAAGCATTATCTGACGGACTTTGACGGAGCCGAGCAGATCAAGTATGCATGTGATGCGGGCAGGGAATTTACCTACAAAGACATCATGGGAGTGGAGAGAAAGACTACTCCGGATGAGGTCGCAGAGGTAGTAAAGAATACCGTAAAGATCATCACAAGAGAGATATCGGATCAGATCAAAAAGCTGAACGGCGGAAAGCCGGTATCGGCTATCTTCGTAGTAGGCGGAGGCGGAAGGATTGCAGGCTTTACCGAGAGTCTTGCAGAAGAGATGGATCTGGATGCCACGCGTGTTGCGGTAAGGGGCGAAGATGTCTTAAAGAACGTTGACTTCAAGGATAAGTCGCTGCCGGAGGATTCACTGCTTGTCACACCCATAGGTATATGCATGAACTTCTTCAGGCAGAAGAACAACTTTATCTTCGTATCCCTGAACGATGTGCAGTACAAGCTGTATGACAATTCCAAGCTCAAGATAATGGACGCTGCGATGCAGGCGGGGATACCCAATGCAGACCTCTTCCCGAAGAGGGGCGCAGAGATAAACTATACGATAAACGGCAATAAGAGAGTGGCAAGAGGTGAGATGGGCGACGGAGCGGTGATACGTCTGAACGGCGATGCGGCATCGCTGAATGCCACGATAAAGGCGGGAGATGCGATAGAGGTGGAGGCATCAACAGCCGGAGAGCCTGCTCATATCCGTATAGATGAGCTTCCCGAATACACCGACTATATCAAGCTCGTAGTAAACGGCAGCGAACTGAACGTGCCGAAGTTTGCCGAGGTGAACGGTACGCTGCAGAGCGGATACTATGACATACAGGACGGGGATGAGATCATCATGCGTGATTACGTATTGCTTCCCCAGCTGCTTGAGTTTATAGATTTGAAGGCCGAAAAAGATACCGACATAATGATAAACAATGTCGCGGGCACCGATGATACGAAGATATATGAGAACTTCAGGATAGATCTGCTGATAGACGATTCACCGGTGGAGACGGCAGAGGAAGAGCCGTACACTGATGAAGCAGATGCACCGGCAGCTGATGCTGCTGCACAGACGGCAGATGACGGAAAAGAAGCGGATGACGGCTTAAAGGCAGCAGGCACGGATGGTGCACAAAGCCCGAAGGAATCCGAAAACGAAGGTGCATTGAAGACTGAAGAAGCTAAGACAGCTGACAGCACACCTGAGGACAAGACGGATGACACTGCATCAACAGAGGGAGCTTCAGATGAAGGCGGTTCGGCTGCAGCGGCGCCTGAAGTCAGGAAGGATGATACGGAGATGGTCGTTACGGTAAACGGCGAGGTGATAACCCTGCACGGCAAGACCAGCTATATCTTCGTGGATGTATTTGATTATATCGATTTCGATCTTTCCAAACCGCACGGCAAGATGGTGGTGACCAAGAAGAACGGTATGAGAGCTGAATATTCAGAATATCTGAAGGAAGGAGACAGGCTCGACATATAC
>JAEEGO010000006.1 GCA_016280355.1 Lachnospiraceae bacterium
TATACCATAGAAGCTATGATGCATGACGGTAAAGCACTGCAGAGCGGGACATCCCATAACTTCGGGGATGGCTTTGCGAAGGCCTTCGGCATTGAGTTCACCGGCCGGGACAACAAGCTGCATAACCCGTTCCAAACCTCATGGGGATTGTCTACCAGACTTATAGGTGCTCTTATCATGGTGCACGGCGATAACGAGGGACTGGTACTGCCTCCCCGTATAGCTCCCACTCAGGTAGTGATCATCCCTATCCAGCAAAAGAAAGAGGGCGTACTGGAGGCCTGCAGGGAACTGGCAGACAAACTGACAGATCTGAGAGTAAAGGTAGACGATACGGACAGATCGCCGGGATTCAAGTTCGCAGAGCAGGAAATGAGAGGCTTCCCGGTCAGGATAGAGATAGGTCCCAGAGACATGGAAAACGGAGAATGCATCGTGGTCAGACGTGACACCCGCGAGAAGACTACTGTAAAGCTGGATCAGGTGCAGACCTATGTGACGGAGCTGCTTGATAACATACAACAGGATATGTATAACAGGGCAGAGAAGCATCTGAATGAGTCGATATATGATGCAACCGACTATGACGGATTCCAGAAACTGATAAATGAAAAGCCCGGGTTCGTACGTGCAATGTGGTGCGGAGAGCAGGAATGCGAGGACCAGATCAAGGCCGATACGACGGCAACATCCCGCTGTATGCCTTTCGAGCACAATGAAGCTATATCCGACAAATGTGTATGCTGCGGAAAACCGGCCAAACATCTGGTGATCTGGGGGAAGGCATATTAGATTCTACCTTCACCTCCAACATGATCAGGAATGAAGATAATTCTGCCGGATAATGTGAAGTTCATAATAAACAAACTGCAGGACGCAGGCTTCGAGGCGTATGCCGTCGGGGGCTGCGTTCGTGATGTATTGCTTGGAAAGACACCTAATGACTGGGATATAACGACGGATGCCTCTCCGTATGACGTAAAGCCTTTGTTCAGACGGACTATAGATACAGGTATCAAGCACGGCACCGTAACTGTCATGTTAAACGATGAGGAACACGGCTATACCGGCTATGAGGTGACTACCTACAGGATAGACGGAGAATATGAAGACTCCAGGCATCCGAAAGAAGTCATATATACAAAAGATCTGAAAGAAGACCTGAAGCGCAGGGATTTTACAATAAATGCCATGGCGTACAATGACAGGACCGGCCTGGTAGATGTTTTTGACGGAAAGAAAGACCTTGAAAAGGGCATCATCAGAGCAGTCGGGGATCCCGTGGAAAGGTTCACCGAAGATGCACTGAGGATACTGCGGGCATATAGATTTGCAGCACAGCTTGGCTTTTCGATAGACGATGATACAGTAAAGGCTGCATCTCTACTAAAAGATAATCTGCGTAATATATCCGCAGAAAGGATCCAGACGGAGTTTACCAAACTGATCTGCTCACCCCACCCGGAAATATTATTTGATATGTACAGTTCCGGCATTACATCCGTGATACTGCCGGAGTTGGATCTTTGCATGCAGACAGAGCAGAAGAACAAGCATCACCTCTACAATGTAGGTGAGCATACAATAAGGGCAATGATGGTGAACGCCAGATACTCAGAGGTGGAGTTTGATGCCGACACTCTACGTTATATCCGTTATGCGCTCCTCTTCCATGATTTCGGCAAACCGGAGGCCATGACTGAAGATGAAAACGGGGCCAGGCATTTTAAAGGCCATGCGATCGTTTCCGATCGCATAGCCCGCGAAATAATGAGACGGCTGAAGCTTGATAATGATACAATAAACACAGTAACAGCCCTTGTAAAATGGCATGATCACAGACCCGAGCCTACCAAAACCAATATAAGAAGGGCCATGAACCGTATCGGAGAGTCTGTATACAGACTCCTCTTTCCCATAAGGGTCGCCGATACGCTGGCTCAGTCGATGTATCACAGGGAGGAAAAACTGGCGTATGAAAAGGAAGTAATGCGCCTGTATACCGAGATAGTATCCGAAAAAGACCCGGTCTCATTGAAGGACCTGGCGGTGACCGGCGCAGACCTGATAGAACACGGCTACAGGCCCGGTCCCGAAATAGGCGAAAAACTAAAGGAACTGTTGGAGATAGTACTGGAAGATCCGAAATGCAATACAAAGGAATACCTTCTTTCAAAAATCTGATAAGAATACTTCTGATCGCCGGCGTATTATGCCTTTTTTCGGCCTGTGGCAGGAAAGCTGACGGAGTACCTGCGGTATCCGCACCGAGTGTCGCTCCGGAGGATACAGTAAAGGTGGACGATCTGGAGGCGCATGACCTGGCAGTCTTTATGAGCTATACCCCCGAAAAAGGAGATATCAGCCTTATGTCTGCAGATAATGGCAGAACATACTCAGTATCTATAAACGACCTCACCAGATTCTCTGACAGATACGGAAAGGCGACGGTACCGGAGCTTTTCGAGCCGGGAATGATAGTAAATGCAGATATTTCCGTACATTCAAAAAGCCTGAAAGCTCTGGAGCAATCGGCCGATGCTTTTGTAAAACAGGACGTATCGGGCTATGACATCAATATGAACCGTGGAGTATTCCGTTTAAAGGACGGGACAAATCTCCATATTACAAAGAATACGGCGGTAATAAAGGATGGAAACAGAGTCAAGGCCGAAACAATCACCGACAGCGACACGCTTACACTTCGAGGCGTGGACCATGAACTATACAGCATAGTGATCACATCCGGATACGGGCACCTGAAAATAAAGGGATCCCAGTTCTTTAGCGGCGGCTGGATACAGATAGCCGGTATGATCAAGCCGGTCGGTGATGATACGAGCATGATGCTGGATGTCCCGGAGGGGGAATATGACCTCATAGTGACCTACAAGGGAAGAGGCGGCAATAAGCATGTGGCTATAAACCGGGGAAAGGAGACAGTGATTGACGTATCGGATCTGAAAGAAGATCTGGTCAAGACCGGCGAACTGGTATTTACCATAAGACCGTTGGATGCAGAAGCGATCGTAAAGATAGACGGTACAGAAGTGGACTACTTCAGCCCGGTCACGCTGGAATACGGAGTATACATGCTTGAGGTTATAGCTGACGGATACAATACGGTAAAAGAGCGCATCTCAGTGGGATCAGA
>JAEEGO010000060.1 GCA_016280355.1 Lachnospiraceae bacterium
CCGTCATAGGCTTTTTTGAACATTTCAGTACTAGTAACTAATCCCATATCCTCTCTCCTTTTATTTTATAGAATAGTGCGTTTATTGTCGCCGAGATATTATATCATATACTTTGGCAGGTGTACAAAAAAACAAAGGGAAGTTCTTACTGCGGTACCGCTTTTGTAAGGAACTCCCTGATCCTTTCACATGCTGCCTCTTCATCGATGCCGTCCGCGCTTACTGTGAGCGTGCGTCCGTTTTCAAGTGTCAGTGTCATCATGCCCATTATGGATTTTGCATTTACATGCTTATCTTCGGTATCTATGTAGATGGATGACTCAAACTGGCTGGCCGTCTGTACCAGAAGCGCAATAGGTCTTGCGTCCTTGTCTTCCTTTACATTTACTACTACGTCACACTTTCTCATGTTATTCCTCTCCCTGTACCTGATGCTCCTTAAGTCTGTCGGCGATATCCCGGATCTTTCTGAGTCTGTGATTCACCCCGGACTTTCCAAGTGGCGGATCCATACTCTCGCCCAATGCCTTGAGCGAAATGTCCTCCGGCATTTCGGCTCTGATCTCAGCCATCTCCCTTAAGTATCCGGGCAGCTGTTTCAGACCTCCGTGTCCTTCGATATAACGTATCGCCTCCATATCCCGGACATAAGCACTTACCGTCTTTTCGATGTTTGCCGTTTCGAAATTTACCTTTCGATTTAGCGAGTTCCTCATATCCTTCAATATGAGAGAATTCTCCATCTGCATCATCGCGCTCACGGCACCTACGGTGCCGAGGAAATCAACGATATTTTCTCTGTCCTTCAGATATACGACATACTTTCCCTTACGTTCGGTATTCCTCGCGTTAAACCCGTGTTCCTTCATCAATGCTTCTACACCGGCTGCTTCTTCTTTGCTGTCGCAGACTATCTCCAAATGATAGCTGCTGCCCGGATCATTCACCGATCCTTTTTGAAGGAATACTTCCGTCAGGGATGACAACGGCACTATACTATCTGTATTTTGTGAAATTGTAAAGCCCTCAGATTTCTTTGACAGACGATCTCTTATTTCTTTCTTGACGTCCTGTGAGAATGACATTTTATCTTCCCCGCTGCCGTTGGGAATCTTTTTCTATATCCCTGTGTTCCAGGCGCAGACCATATCCCTTGTTCTCACTGAGCATGGCATAGATTTCCTCCGCAAGGCACACAGACCGGTGTTTTCCTCCGGTACAGCCTATTGCTATGACCAGCTGGTTTTTGCCTTCTTTTACATAGTTCGGTATCAGGAAGACAAGCATATCTTTCAGCTTTTCCAGAAAGGTATGAGCTTCTTCAAATGACATTACATAGTCGTGGACACTCTTATCCCGTCCGGTATCACCTTTCAGTTCCTCGATGTAGTATGGATTGGGAAGGAATCTCACATCGAATACGAGATCGGCATCTGCCGGTATCCCGTATTTGAATCCGAAGGAAAGAATGTTCAGATACAGATTCCCATAGTCCTTATTCGACGCATATATATCATTTATCTCTTTTTTCAGATCCCGGATCAGCATATGCGATGTATCCAGGATATATGTGGCATTCTTTTTCAGGTAAGCTATCTGCTCGCGTTCTCTTTCAATACCATCCTCTATCCGTCCGTCCATCGCAAGCGGATGCGCTCTTCGCGTTTCCTTGAAGCGCTTGACTATCACATCATCGGACGCATCAAGGAAGAATATCTCGTATGCTATCCCATTATCTTTGAGCATCTCCAACGGCTTTTCCACAGTCGTAAGTCCGGTACGAGCATCTATGCCTATGGCTACCTTGCCCCATTCTCCACCGGGAGCATCCGTGAGCTGTCCCGCAAAAAGATCCGCGAATTTTTCTATAAGTGGTGCAGGCAGGTTATCGATGCAAAAAAAGCCGAGATCCTCCAGCATCTTTAAGGTGCTGCTCTTCCCCGCTCCTGACATTCCCGTTACTATGACAAGTTTCATGATCCGTTCAGAATTCTCCTATTATCCTGACTTCAGGCTCCAGCTCTACTCCGAATTTCGCCCTGACCCTTTCCTGCACTTCTCTGATCAGTTCCATGATATCTGCTGATGTAGCATTTCCCTGATTAATGATGAAACCATTGTGTTTCGGAGAAACGCATGCTCCACCGACAGTCATCCCGGACAGTCCCGTATCCGCGATGAGCTTTCCGGCAAAATAACCTTCCGGCCTTTTAAACGTAGAACCGGCCGACGGAAACTCCAAAGGCTGTTTCTCCCGCCTTCTCTCATTCAGCTCCCACATGGTAGCCCGTATGGTATCGATATCTCCGGGCGTGAGTTTGAGCTCCACTGACAATATGGGCAGGTCCTGCTTCTGAGCTATCGACGTACGGTACGCAAATCCCATCTCAGATCCCAATATCGTATTCCGGCTGCTCGTATTTCCAAATACATCTACGGATGAAACTACCTGAGACATCTCTCCGCCGTAAGCTCCGGCGTTCATATATACCGCTCCGCCTATGGTCCCCGGTATCCCGGCTGCAAACTCCAGTCCGGACAGCCCTGCCTCTGCGGCCATCCCGGCTATCATACTGAGATTGGCTCCGGCTTCCGCTATCACCGTATCTCCCTTGAATGTGACCTGCTTCAGATAGGCTGTTGTGTCTATGATCAGGCCTCTGTAACCTTTGTCACCTACCAGCAGATTGCTGCCGCGCCCCAGTATGACATACTCGCGTTCTGATTGTCTGGCATACCAGAGGAGTTTCAGGAAGGTATCCTGATCTTTGGGAGTCACATAGTAATCTGCCGTTCCTCCGGTATGGAAAGTCGTATGCTCAGACATGGGCACATCCCGGCTGACATACCTTTCCCCGCAGATCTCTATAAGTCTTGATTCAAAGAATGAGATGCTGCTCATCAGTCGTCTACTGCCAGTCTTGCGGCACCCATGATGCCCGCATTGTTACCCAGAGTTGCTCTGACTATCTTTGCATCCCTGCAGGCATGGAACGCATGCTCTTCGAAGTGTCTCTCCACAAAAGGCAGCAGGATATCTCCGCATTTTGATACCCCTCCGCCGAGAACGAACACTTCAGGATTTACCACTCCCGCGATAATAGACAGTCCCCAGCCCAGATAGAATCCGAATTTTTCGGCTACCCTAATTGCGAGTGCATCCCCGTGCTTTACCGCATCCCATGTGTTTTTCGCCGTTATCTCCATATGACGAAGTTCGGATTCTTCATCGGATGCTTCGAGCTCTTCTTTGGTGAGTCTGACCATCCCCGTTGCAGATGCATATTGTTCCAGACATCCGCTGTTTCCGCAGTTACACTTTATCTTCTCATCCGGCATGATGCACAGATGTCCTATCTCTCCGCCTGCTCCGGTGACTCCGGCCATTATCTTTCCGTTATGTATGATACCGCCGCCTACTCCGGTACCGAGAGTGACCATGACCATATCTCCGTAATCCTTGCCTGCTCCCTGCCAGAACTCTCCGAGCGCAGCGACGTTGGCATCGTTTCCGGCCCTGACTTTCATGCCGTCCAGAAGCTCCGACAGCTCCTCCGCTACATTAAACGTCCTCTCCCAGTGCAGGTTTACTGCTTTCCTTATAACGCCATCTTCATCGACAGGCCCGGGAAGTCCTATTCCCGCTCCTATCACATCGCCTTCTATACCCTTTTCTTTTATCTTTGCCTTTACGGCAGATGCTATGTCAGGCAGTACGTTTTTTCCGCCGTCCTCTGTCCTTGTGGGTATCTCCCATTTGTCCAGAAGCTCTCCGTCCGTACTCACCAGTCCCAGCTTTACTGATGTGCCTCCTACATCTATTCCGAAAGCGTACTTCATATCTCTCTTCTCCTTATTGCTGATCCTTCTTTTTGGACATGTTTTCCTGCACTCTTCTGTAGAGCTCCTGAGCTGCGTTGTAGCCCATCTTCTTCAGTCTGTGATTGACTGCCGCCGTCTCGCATATGACTGCCAGATTTCGTCCGGGCCTTATGGGTATCACATGACAGACGACTTTGTTTCCCAGATACTCCGTATACTCTTCTTCCAGTCCGAGTCTGTCATAGTCCTTATCCTTATCCCAATCCTCCAGTCTGATGACGAGATCTATATTCTGTGTCTCCTCTATTGCAGATGCACCGTACAGTGCATACACGTCAACTATCCCTATACCTCTGAGCTCTATGAAATGCTTTGTGATGTCAGGTGCGGATCCGACCAGGGTTTCATCGGATACTTTTCTTATCTCCACGACATCATCTGTAATGAGTCTGTGTCCTCTCTTTATCAGCTCAAGTGCCGCCTCGCTCTTACCTATACCGCTCTCACCCGTGATCAGTACACCTTCACCGAATACGTCAACGAGGACACCGTGGATCGATATACAGGGAGCCAGCTTTACATTCAGCCATCTGATGATCTCCGCTGTAAATGCCGAGGTCTGCATTGCAGATTTAAACAGCGGGACATTATAGTTTACCGCCAGTTCCTTAAAATGATCATCCGGCTCCAGATTCCTGCAGAATACCACACAGGGTATGGGATTGTTCAGGAACTTCTCATAAATATCCGCCTTTTTCTCCTGAGGGATCTTATTCATGAAATCATATTCGCCTGCGCCTATGATCTCCAGTCTGCTCGCATCGAACATGTCGAAATAACCGGCAAACTGAAGTGCGGGTCGGTTGATATCAGGCTTTTCTATTTTTATCTCGGACGTATCTATCTGAGGTGTAAGACTTACAAGCGCCATCTTTTCGATGATCGCACTCAAAGGTACACTTGGCATATCGAGCCTCCTTCTGAAAACCCAGGTCCGTTTTCTTCAAAGATACGACTAATGTATCATTATTTATTGAAAAACTCAATGACAGCCGTGGCTGCACGGA
>JAEEGO010000061.1 GCA_016280355.1 Lachnospiraceae bacterium
CGCAGGAAGGGGGAGAACAATGGATAAGAACGGATCTGCCATAAAAGATATAATCATAGTCACGCTGATAACGCTTGCGGCAGGTACCCTGCTTGGCTTCGTATATAACATCACCAAGGGACCCATAGCCGAAGGCAAACAGAAGGCGCGGATAGAATCCCAGCAAAATGTATTTGCAGACGCCGCCTCATTTGAGCCGGCTGACGTAACAGACGATGCCGGGTTCATGGACGGCTTTAACGGAGCACTTGAAGAAAACGGTATAACCGGGATGACCCTGAACTCCATAGACATTGCATATGGTGAGGATGGCAGCAGTGTACTGGGCTATGTAGTAGATGCCACCGACAGCGACGGGTACGGCGGAGATATCGAGATAATGGTAGGCGTGAGGACTGCGGACGGAACCTGTACGATAAACGGGATATCATTCCTGGCTCTTTCAGAGACAGCAGGTATGGGAATGAAAGCCAAAGAATCACCGTTCATTGACGGTTTCACCGATCTGAATGCAGATACGCTGATCGAATATACAAAAACGGGAAAGAGTGCCCCGAACGAGGTCGACGCCATAAGCGGTGCTACGATCACCACAAGTGCCGTGACTGATGCCGTGAACGGTGCAGTCCTGGCAGTAAAGCAATATGAGGAGGTGCAGCCATGAACAGCCGGAAAGACACGCCGATAGAGCGTATATGGAACGGCATATATGTGGAGAATCCGGTATTCTGTCTGATACTCGGTATGTGTCCCACGCTTGCGACTACTACCAGCGCAACGAACGCCATCGGAATGGGACTGTCCACTACAGCGATACTTGTAATGTCCAATCTCATGATATCGCTGATGAAGAAGATAATACCGGGACGTATGAGGATCCCTTCTTATATCGTGATAATAGCTTCGTTCGTTACTATCGTGGAGCTTCTTATGGAAGGCTTTACTCCGGCAGTATATGCGGCTCTTGGTATTTATATTCCGCTCATAGTCGTCAACTGTATCATAATGGGAAGAGCGGAGGCATATGCAGGAAAGCACGGCCCGATAGAGTCGGTCTTTGACGGTCTCGGTATGGGGATCGGCTTCACACTTGCCCTGCTTCTCATAGGTTCGGTGAGAGAGATAGTCGGTGCGGGCACATGTTTTGGTATAAAAGTCACACCGGCAGCGTATGTTCCGGTCAATCTGTTTATACTTGCTCCGGGAGCTTTCCTGGTCATGGCATTTTTCGTGGCTATCATGAACAAGCTGAAGATAGGTGCCGCAAGACGTACAGGATGGGATCCGACGGAAGGCGGCTGCGGAGGATGCGGCACGGAATGCATGAACTGCGCAAAGCTTGGAATGTGTGCCGGCAAAGGATCTGAAGCAAACGCAGAAGGAAACGGCACTGATGAGGTAAAGGAGAAGGACGTATGAATATAATGCTGCTTGCGCTCTCGGCGGCGCTCATAAGTAATGTGGTATTAAGTCAGTTCCTCGGCATCTGTGCTTTCCTCGGAGTATCGAAAAAAAGCAAAACAGCCATAGGAATGGGATTTGCCGTCACCTTCGTACTGACGCTGGCATCTCTCGTGTGCGGGATAATTTACAGATTCCTGCTCGTACCGTTCGGTCTGGAATACCTCAAGACCATAGCATTCATACTGGTTGTTGCGGCTCTGGTACAGTTTGTTGAGATGTTCCTTAAGAAATTCGTAAAGACTCTTTATGACGCACTTGGTATATATCTGCCGCTCATAACGACAAACTGCGCGGTACTGGGAGTAGCTCTGATCAACGTCCAGAAGGATTACGGCATACTTACCGGCACGATAAACGGCTTCTTCACCGCCATAGGATTCCTGATAGCCATAACCATCATGTCCTATATCAGGGAGAAGATAGTATACAACGACATACCGAAGTCATTTCAGGGCTTCCCTATCGTGATGATAACAGCGGCCCTTATGTCGATAGCGTTTTTCGGGTTTTCATCTTTTTAATATATGATCTGGAGGAGAGAATAAATGGGTCCTGATATACTGTTCTCGGCTGCCATGGTAGGTGGCGTGGGATTATTCGTAGGGATATTCCTTAGCATAGCATCAAAAAAATTTGCCGTAGAGACAGATGAGCGGGAAGATGCCGTGATCGAGGCGTTGCCCGGAGCCAACTGCGGAGCTTGCGGTTATTCCGGATGTGCGGCACTTGCAGCTGCCATAGTGAAGGGAGAGGCACCGACGAATGCGTGCGTGGTCGGACAGGCTCCGGTAGCCCAGGCAATTGCGGATATCATGGGTGGCGGCGCTGCCGGCGATACCGAAAAGATGGTAGCCTTTGTTCATTGTATAGGCGACTGTGAGAATACAAACGACAGATACGACTACTCAGGAAGTGAGAACAGCTGCTCCGTTATGGCCTTCTCTCCGGGCAAGGGTCCCAAATCCTGTACATTCGGATGCATGGGATACGGTGACTGCGTTAAGGCATGTGAATTCGGAGCGATCACCATAGAAAAGGGGATAGCTCACGTTGATCCCGAAAAATGCGTAGACTGTAAGAAGTGTATGAAGGCATGTCCCAGACATCTGATATCGGAGGTCCCGTATAAGAAAGCCGTGGCCATAGGATGTGCCAATC
>JAEEGO010000062.1 GCA_016280355.1 Lachnospiraceae bacterium
GATCGTGGCGGTAGCTTTCATGGAGGGCAGACGTGCAGGATCCATTATCCTCGCCGGACTGTACTGGACACTGACTCTCGCCATCATACACCAGCTGTATGCGGTGAGAGAGGCTCAGCAGCAGACTGCCATGGCGATACGTGCCAGTGAGACCAAATCGAACTTTCTTGCAAACATGTCCCATGAGATAAGGACACCGATGAATGCGATACTCGGTATGGATGAGATGATACTGAGAGAGGCAAAGGGAAATGAAAAGATCACTAAATATGCCTCTGACATAAGGTCGGCAGGCAACCTGCTGCTTTCGATAATAAACGACATACTTGACCTTTCAAAGATAGAGTCAGGCAAGGCGGAGCTGATATCTGTCGACTTCGATATCTGCTCGGTGATAAACGACATCATAAACATCACGGGAAAGAGAGCGGAGGATAAGGGACTGGAGTTCTCGTTCGATGCGGCATGCGATATCCCGGCGCGCCTGCACGGTGACGAGATAAGAGTGAGACAGATCCTGCTGAATGTGATCAACAACGCTGTGAAGTACACGGATAACGGCAGAGTAAAGGTGGAAATGAGAGCAAAGATACCGGAGGACGAGGGGACGAAGCAAAATGACAGGATCGTCCTGACTGCTTCCGTAGAAGATACGGGAGTAGGGATAAAGGAGGAGGATCTTGCAAAGCTCTTCCAGCCCTTTGACCGTCTGGAGGAGACGAAGAACAGGAACATAGAAGGTACGGGGCTGGGACTTAATATAGCCAATGAGTATATCAAGATGATGGACGGGAGCATTGATGTCGAGAGCGAATATGGCCGGGGGTCTGTGTTTACCCTGCACATACCGCTTCAGGTCGTCGATGACACACCCATAGGTGACTTCACTGCTGCGATACGCTCGCACAGGGAGGAGGCCGACGACTATCGTCCCGTGATCATAGCGCCGAATGCGAGAGTGCTCGTGGTGGATGATAATGAAATGAATCTTGAGGTCATCTCGGGACTGATGGAGAGTACACAGATCAAAGTGGATACTGCATTATCCGGGCCCGAGGGGATAGATATGATGGACAGGAGGCGGTACGATCTCGTCTTCCTTGATCAGATGATGCCGGGAATGGACGGGATCAGTACGCTTGAAGCCATGCATGCCAGATACGACATGAGGGGCGTGTCTGCGATAGCGCTGACAGCAGACGCAGTCAGCGGAGCCAAGGATTATTACCTTTCCAGGGGATTTGATGATTATCTTTCAAAGCCTGTAAAGTCCGATGCGCTGGAAAAAATGCTGATAAAGCATCTGCCGAAGGGCCTGCTGCTCAAGGAAGAGGATATCAGGAGGATCACGGAGGCCGAGGAAAAAAGAAAGGCTGAACGGGATGATCTTGATATCATAGTCGTCGTGAACAGTGACAGCGAGGCGCTGAAAACTGCAAAAACAAAGCTTGAAGGGATATACAAGGGCACGTATGTGACAGATCCCGAAAAAGCAGGGAAGTTTATGAAAAGGCATGATGTGAAATATGTGATGATGAGCAGGGAGCTGTTTGAGAAGACAACAGAGGAGGTTGATCATGAAAAGGAAGATCGTTAGCGCACTTCTTGTATGTGCGATGGCTGTCGTGATGTGTGCATGTGGTGGTGCACCGGGTGCGGATGCCGGATCGGGAGCAGACACTGCGACAGATGAGGAGCATACAGAGACAACAGGATCCGTATCGGACAAAGCTGCTACGGATGAGACTGCAAAGGAGACCGATGAGAGTGAAAAAAGTGACAGCTTCCGCATAGGGATCGTGACAGGATCATATGCGCAGTCCGAGGATGACAGACGCGGCGCGGAAGCCTTTCAGGAAAAGTACGGGGCAGATAATGTAACGCTTGCAGTCTATCCCGATAACTTTACGGAGGAGGCGGAGACCACGATACAGACCATCGTCAATCTTGCCGACGATCCCGAAATGAAGGCGGTGATCGTCAATCAGGCAGTGGACGGTACAACGGAAGCTTTTCGCCGGATAAAGGAAAAGCGTCCAGATATCCTTTGCATTGCGGGTGAGGCGTATGAGGATTTTTCCGAGATAGGTGAGGTGTCTGATCTTGTGGTCAACAGTGATTTCGTGGCACGCGGCTATCTGATGATCCGTACGGCTCATGAACTGGGATGCGATACCTTTGTCCATATTTCATTCCCTCGTCATCTCGACTATGAGACCGTGTCAAGACAGGTGGCGATCATGAGGGTGGCTTGTGAGGAATTTGGCATGAATTTTGAGATGGAGACCGCGCCTGATCCTACGACAGAGGTGGGAGTCCCGGGCGCCCAGCAGTACATCACTGAGCATGTGCCCGAATGGGTGGACAGATACGGACAGAATACGGCTTATTTCTGCACCAATGATGCTCATACCGAGCCGCTGATCAGAGCACTCATGAAATACGGAGGGTATTTCATCGAAGCGGATCTGCCGTCGCCGCTTATGGGCTATCCGGGAGCACTTGACCTGGATCTTACCGAGGATGCAGGTGATTTCGAGAAGATCACATCAAAGATCGAGGATGAGGTGGTAAAGAAAGGCGGCGCGGGACGCTTCGGAACATGGACATATTCATACGGATATACTGTCTCGGCGGGACTTGCCGAGCATGCAAGAAACGTCATACTCGGACAGAGTGAGCTTAACGACATAAATGATCTGGCAAAGGCATATGGTGTATTTTCACCGGGAGCGGAGTGGAACGGGTCCAACTATACGGATGCCGAAACAGGTAAGAAGTCGGATAACACATTCCTGATCTATCAGGACACTTACATCTTCGGAGATCCCGGATACTACATCGGAGATACAAAGGTAGAGGTGCCGGAAGAATACTTTACCATTCAGTGAAAGCGGGAGTGAAGACAGTGGGATGCACGAAGGATCGGAAGATCAGAAACGAAAAAAAATACGAACGCAAAAAGCACAGCATGCTCGTGCCGCTTATCCTTGTGTTCATATTCATGGTCGTGATGATCGTATATACATCGAAGCTGGTTTATTCAGTTGCGGTGCTCAACTCCAATGCGGTGATCGAGGACAGGATAAAGAATGTTTCGTCACTGGTGGACAATCATCTGAACACTGCCGAAAATGTCCTGCAGATCACTGCGGATTCGGTGCATCATATGCTCATCAGCGGCTCCACACCGGCCAGGATACATGAATTCCTTGTAGAGGAAACCGGGAACGTGACTGAGCAGTTCGGTGAGGATTACCACGGGATATACGGATACATCATGAGCCGCTATATGGACGGACTGAACTGGGAGCCGCCGGAGGATTATGATCCGAAGAGCCGGGACTGGTATATCGTGGCACAGGAGAGCGAAGGAGAGGTAGCCATAGTGCCCCCGTATGTGGATGCCCAGACAGGCAATCTGATAATATCCGTGAGCAGGATGCTTTCTGACCGGCAGAATATCATTTCTTTGGATGTCCAGCTGAACGGTATACAGGCCATGATGAACGAGCTTACGCTGAACGGGAAAGGCTATGGATTCATCATGGATGAGGACGGTCTCTTCATAGCACATAAGGATGAAGGCAGGAAAGGAACCTATATCGGTGATACCGACGGAGGGGACGAGCTGCTGGATATCATCAAAAGTACCGGAAACGGGAGTTTCTCACATGAGTATGAGGGGGCGATGTGTACTCTCTTTGTGAATGCCATATCCAACAACTGGTATGTGGTAATGGTAGTCAGTAATGATGAACTCTACGAGGAAGTCATAAGTCAGGTGGCTGTGACCATATTTGTCTCCCTGCTGGTGCTTGTCATGATTGCTGTATTGTACTACATCGGTCATAAAAATGAGCGTAACTATACCCGGAGAATGGAGGATATGAAGGCCGAGGAGCAGAGGCAGGAGTATGAGAAAAAGGTGCTCAAGCTGGAAAAGGATGCCGCTGACCAGGCAAATAAAGCCAAGAGTAATTTCCTGGCCAATATGTCCCATGAGATACGTACCCCGATGAATGCGATCATCGGTATGGACGAGATGATACTAAGGGACGCAAAGGATGACAGGATAAGAAGATATGCGACAGATATACGCAGTGCGGGCAAAACCCTGCTGTCGATCATAAACGACATACTCGACCTGAGTAAGATAGAGTCGGGGAAGATGGAGCTGATACCGGTGGAGTACGACTTCGCCTCCGTACTGAATGATATCGTGAACATGACCAGGAACAAGGCGCAGGAAAAAGGTCTGGCATACAATCTTGCTGTGGAACCGGATATACCCTCGGTACTGCTGGGTGACGAGATAAGGATAAGGCAGATCATACTCAATATCACCAACAATGCCATCAAGTATACCGAAGAGGGCAGTGTGGACATAGATATCTCTTTCGATCATGACGAGAGCAGACTCGTGGTCAGGGTGGCGGATACGGGAATGGGTATCAGAAAAGAAGAACTGAACAAGCTCTTTTCTTCATTCCAGCGACTGGATGAGAGCAGGAACAGGAACGTGGAGGGTACCGGACTCGGGCTCAACATCACCAAGCAGCTGATAGAGATGATGGGAGGTTCGATAAATGTGGAGAGCGAGTATGGCAGGGGATCTGTCTTTACTGCAAGGATAATCCAGAGAGTGGTGGATGACACGCCCATAGGGAACTATCTTGAGAGGCTGGAAAAGACGGGAGAGAAGGATGACGGGTTCAGACCTGTGCTTATCGCTCCGAAGGCACGGATCCTCATAGTGGATGACAATGAAATGAATCTCGAGGTCATCACCAATCTGATGCGCGATACCAGATGCAGGGTAGACACAGCTCTTTCGGGAAATGAATGCATAGAGTGTCTGAAGAAGGAAAAATATGATGTGGTTCTTTTGGATCAGATGATGCCGGTACTGTCGGGAACAAAGACTCTGGGGATCATAAGGGGAGAGCATCTTGCGGATAATACTCCCATAATCGCGCTCACTGCGGACGCCATAGTGGGGGCAAGGGATTCATATATCAGGGAGGGCTTCACGGATTATCTGTCAAAGCCCGTTATGTACGAGGAGCTGGAGAGCATCCTGCTCAAATACCTGGATAAGGGACTGATGATCACCATGGAGCAGCTGAAGGAAGAAGAGGAAGAGCATAAACGAAGACAGGATGCAGATAGACCGGTGATACTGGTCATAAATGATTCGTCTGAAAAGCTGAACGAACTGAAGGAAATGATAGGTGATGATTATAAGGGTGTATTCGTACGCAATGAAGAAGCTGCGGCGAGATACCTCGATAAACACAGGGTGGCATATATTATCTCAGACGGCGCAGAACACAGCATGACGGAAGAGACGAAAAAGGAATGACCGGAGATCGCAGAGTATGGATAACAAAGATCTGAGGATAGCACAGCTTGAAAAAGAGAATAAAATACTGAAGCGTAGATATGCAAGGCTGGAACAGGATCTGACCATGCTGTCCAATCTCACAGACTATGCTTCGAGACTGAGGAACTTCAATGAGCAGAGAGTGGTGGCGGCAAACAGGGCAAAGAGCAACTTCCTTGCCAATATGTCCCATGAGATACGCACGCCGATGAATGCCATCATAGGCATGGATGAGATGATCCTTAGGGAAACCAGGGATGCACGGATAAACAGGTATGCCCTCGATATAAGAAGTGCCGGGAGGACACTGCTGTCCATAATCAACGATATCCTCGATCTGAGCAAGATAGAGTCAGGCAAGATGGAGATTACTCCTGTAGAATACGGCTTTGCTTCCGTGCTGAATGATATCGTGAACATGACGATGAAAAAGGCACAGGATAAGGGGCTTTCTTATGAGCTGAATACATCGGATAACATTCCTTCGAGAATGCTCGGAGATGAGATACGTATCCGTCAGATAATGCTGAATATAATCAACAATGCCATCAAGTATACCGAAAAAGGCGGAGTGAAGGTGGAGATATCTTTTGATAAAGAGAAGTCCATGCTGAGGATGGTAGTATCGGATACCGGCATAGGTATACGTCCGGAGGATATGGACAGACTGTATCAGTCTTTTCAGAGACTGGAAGAGTCAAGAAACAGAAATATCGAAGGTACCGGCCTGGGGCTCCATATCACGAAGCAGCTGGTAGATATGATGAGCGGACATATAGATGTGGCAAGTGAATACGGCAGGGGTACAACCTTTACGGTGGATGTGTATCAGAGGGTAGTGGATGATACACCCATCGGAGATTTTGCCGATGAACTGGCCCGGCTTCAGTCACGGACGGAAGAATACAAGCCGCAGCTTGTGGCGCCAAAAGCAAGAGTGCTTATAGTGGACGATAACGATATGAACCTTGAGGTCATCACGGCACTGCTTTCGGATACAAGGATACGGATCACGACTGCCGACTCGGGGAGAGCATGTCTTAACGAGTTGCGAAAGGGAAGATACGATATGGTGCTCCTGGATCAGATGATGCCCGGCATGTCAGGCAGGGAGACGCTGGCTGCCATCAGGGAAGAGGAACTGGCGAAGGGAATCCCCATCATAGCACTCACAGCCGATGCCATAGTCGGGGCAAGAGACCAGTATATCAGGGAGGGATTCACGGATTATCTCTCAAAACCGGTGATGTACGAGGAGCTGGAGAGCATACTTCTCAGACATATGGATAAAAGTCTGCTGATGACAAAGTCGCAGACAGAGCAGGCAGAAGACGATGCGGAAAAACCTTTGGTGCTGGTAGTGAGCGAGGATGATGCAAAGGTGAATGAGATAAAGGCAATATTGGGAGACAGATACAAGGGTGTATATCTGAGAAGTGAGGAGAGGGCGAGGAAATTCCTTTCGAATCATTCTGTGAAGTTTGTCATCAGGGAGGAAAATCAAAAGTGAGGTCGTTTCAGGCGATAACCTATGAGGTGGATGATATAGATATAGCTGTAGCCGAGCTTAAAGCGCAGATCGATACTTCGCTTTTTATGAAGAATACGTGCGGTGTTGTCTTCTGCGGTTTTGAGCCGGATATCAACGTCCTGTCAAAGGCTTTATCAGAGGCTTTTGATTTTCCTTTCTTCGGGTGTACCGGCATAGGGGTGCTGTCTACCGCCGGTTATTCACAGAGCAGCATATCGCTCCTTGTGATGACGGCAGACGACGTGGAGTTTGCCATAGGACTTACCGAAAAGATCGGCGGTGCGGAAGATATAGCAGGTTTTGCTTCCACATACAGATCCTGCAGAGAAAGACTCTCCGGAAGAGACCGGCTTATATTCACCTATGTGCCCTGGAGGACGGATGTGGTGTTTGACGAGATCGTGCGTATCCTGGATCGGGAATCGGACCATGTGCCGGTATACGGAGGAGTGGCTTCCGATGGATGGTCTTTTGATGCCACGTATGTATTCACCGATAAGGAGGCTTCACAGGAGAAGGGTGTCATGATGGTACTCAGCGGCAACATCAATCCCATTTTTACGATAGAGCATTCCACAACGCTTACCACCAATCTCCACAGAAAGGTCACCCGTGCCGAGGGAACTGTCGTCTATGAGATAGACGGCAGGCCGGCAACGGATTTTATAGCCGAAATGGGGCTTATCACCGAAAAGACTTCCGTGATACTCGACTATCTGGGTACGCCGTTCCTTGCTACTCAGAAAACCGCAGACGGAGATGAGATAGACACGCTCAGGTGCCTTGCGGTGATAGATCATGACAGAAAATCCTGCGGATATATCGGCATTATAGAGGAGGGAAGTGAGCTGAACATGGTGCTGATATCAAAGGAAGATATTGAAAGATCCGTAAAGGCAGCTTTTGATGAGATACTGGGACAGATCAAAGCGGCAAAGGATTATACCTACAGTACCGTTTTCTGCTCGTCCTGCGCTGCAAGATACTGTCTGATGGTGGCAGATAAAAATGCCGAGGGGCGTGCCTATGAAGGGCGTCTGCTGGAGGGAGTAAATGTACAGGGAGTCTATATCTACGGGGAATTCTGCCCTGCTCACGGCAGGAAGGGCGGCAGACTTTATAATGCCCTGTCTAACGAGACATTCACGATACTTGCAATATAGCGGATGCCGGCTGATACCGGTACAGCCGCATTAAATGCCGAGAGTGCCCGGAAAGGATCGTCCCTGCCGGGTGTTTTACGAGTTTTTATTATGTGGTAGAATGTTAAATGTCGGTCGTCAATGCATATGCCGTAACCGGCAGAGCTGTGAAAGGATCATTTTGTGATACCGGTGGATTTTGACGATCTTTGTACGACTATAAAACGATAAGGACAGGGATATGACTAAGATAAAGAGCATGACCGGGTTCGGCAGAGCCGAGGTCACTGAGAATAACAGGAAGTTCACAGTCGAGATAAAGGCTGTAAATCACAGATATCTGGAAGCCTCGGTGAAGATGCCGAAGAAACTCACCATGTTTGAAGCAAACATCAGAAATGTGATGAAGGAGTACATGGAGCGAGGGAAGGTGGATGTGTTTGTCACGCTCGAGGACTACAACGAAGCGGCAGAGACGGTAAAGTACAACTCCGCACTGGCACATGAATACATGAAATACATACAGGAGATGGCTGATGACTTCGGCATACAGAACGATGTGAGGCTTTCGGTACTCGCAAGGTTCCCGGATGTGTTTACGATGGAGGATATGGAGACTGACGAGGACGAGCTGTGGGGTACTCTGGAGAAGGCCGTCAGAGGCGCGTGTGATAACTTCGTAAAAGCCCGTGAGAAAGAAGGGGAAAATCTGAAATCGGATCTTATCGTCAAGCTGGATGAGATGGCCGGCTACGTGGGCTTCATCGAGGAACACTCCCCTGAGATAGTAACGGAATACAGGAAGAGACTTGAAGAGAAGCTGCGTGATATGCTGGGCAATCTCGATGTGAAAGCGGATGAAGGCAGGATAGTGACAGAGGTCACCATTTATGCCGACAAGATATGCGTGGATGAGGAGATAGTCAGGCTAAAGAGCCACGTACAGGCAATGAAGGATGAGCTGGTCAAGGGCGGTGCCTGCGGAAGGAAGCTGGACTTCATAGCTCAGGAGATGAACAGGGAAGCAAACACAACGCTTTCAAAATCGGGCGACCTGGCTCTCACCGACAAAGCGATCGAGCTCAAGACAGTAATAGAAAAGATCAGAGAACAAATTCAAAACGTAGAATGAAAGCCCTGTCTCTGTGGCAGAACGGACAGACGCACTTGTGCGGCTGGACGAGATGACACGAGAGACGCTAACCGCTATGAGCAAAAAAGCTATGCGAACGAAGGTGAGCAGAGCGATTTGCGAATAGTGGGAGCTATGCGAGAGTGCCGGAGGCACGGAGCATAGCGTAGGGCTTTCAGCGTGGCAATACAGCAGAAGGGGGAAAACAGCAGGATGGCGAACGGGCGTGGCATATTAACCATTGTTTCGGGCTTTGCGGGCTCGGGCAAGGGGACCGTGATGAACAAGCTCATCTCTGAATATGATAATTATGCTCTTTCGGTATCTGCCACATCCAGAGCACCGAGACCCGGTGAGAAGGAGGGTGTGAGCTACTTCTTCAAGACAAGGGAAGAGTTCGAGGAGATGATCCGGAAGGGACTCCTGCTGGAGCATGCCGAGTACGTGGGCAACTATTACGGTACACCGTCTGAATTTGTCTTCGCAAGGATGGATGAAGGAAAAGACGTGATACTGGAGATAGAGATGCAGGGGGCCATGCAGGTAAAGAAGAGATATCCCGATACACTGCTGATCTTCCTTACACCGCCGAGCGCGGATGAGATATATAAAAGGCTCAAGGGGCGCGGTACGGAGACTGATGAAGTCATAGACCGTCGCATGAAGAGAGCTTATGAAGAAACAAAATTCATAAAAGACTATGATTATCTTGTGATAAATGATAATATAGATGATTGCACGGCGAGAGTTCATGGTATAATACAGTCTGCACACCATACGGTGGAGCATGAGATGACTCTGGTCGAGAGCCTGACAACAGGGCTTACAAAGTTTCAGTGATCAAAGAAAAGTAATTAAGAAGGAGAAAGAAATATGCTGCACCCGTCATACGGAGATCTAATGGATGTCGTCAATGCCGATGTACAGGAGGGAGACGCACCCATAGTCAATTCAAGGTATTCAATAGTGCTGGCGACGGCCAAGCGTGCAAGACAGATAGTGGACGGATCTGATCCGATGATCGAGACTACCGAGTACGACAAGCCTCTTTCAACAGCAGTAGAGGAGCTGTACGAGGGCAAGCTCAAGATAGAGAGTCACGATCAGGATGAAGTGTTCATCTGAAAAAAAAGTAACGAAAAGCCCTGAAGTGAAATTCAGGGTCTTTTTTATATCACTGGGCTGCGACAAGAACCTCGTTGACTCCGAGCAGATGATAGGTCTGCTGCAAAAGCGCGGTTATACCATGACCGATAGCGAAGAGGATGCGGATATCATAGTCGTCAATACCTGCTGCTTCATAGGGGATGCCAAGGAAGAGAGCATCAACACGATAATAGAGATGGGAGCGACAGGAAAGAAGCTGATAGTATGCGGATGCCTGGCCCAAAGATATGAAGATGAGATAAAAAGGCAGCTGCCGGAGGTCGATGCCATAGTCGGCACGACATCCATAGATGCGATAGCAGATGCGGCAGATGAGGTGATGTCAGAGACTCCGTCGCAGAAGCCTGAAGCAGGACCCTTCATACATACAGCAAGTATCGACAGATATGTCTATCTTACCGGAAACAGGGAACTGCCGGGTGTCGTTAGCGCAAGCCTTAAGATAGCCGACGGATGCAACAAGA
>JAEEGO010000063.1 GCA_016280355.1 Lachnospiraceae bacterium
AGCAGATTGAGGAAGCGTTCAAACTCCTGCTTTGCTCTTGTATTGACTGTAGACAGTATCATACCCGAGAAGATACTCACTATTCCGATAACCCAAAACGCTGTGAGCACTATGAGTGTAGGATACTTCGGCACTTCTCCCGTATTGGCGAACTCTACGACTATCGGTATGAAAAATCCAAGGCCAACAAGGATAGATACGAGTCCCAGTGTACCGAAGAAAGCCACGGGCTTCTCGTCGCGCAGCAGCCTGAAGATGGTCATCAGTACCTTGCATCCGTCAGAATATGTCGACAGCTTTGACGGATTGTCCGCATCTCTGTCCCTGTATTCTATGGGTATCTCCGCTATCTTGAAATTATGTTCGAGCGCAAAGATAGTCATTTCGGTCTCTATCTCAAAGCCCTTTGAGAACACCGCAAAGCTTTTTACGAAGTCTCGCGAAAAAGCTCTCGCACCGGTCATGATGTCATTGACCTTCGCTTTGAACAGCATATTGATCAGTCCTCTTACGAGTTTATTCCCGAAATTGTGGAACGGTCTCTTATTCTCCGAAAAGTAGCTCGAAGACAGCCTGTCTCCTATCGCCATATCTGCCTCTCCCGAAAGCACCAGTCTTTCAAGCTTCGGGGCAAACGATGCCGGATATGTATTATCTCCGTCCGCCATGATATAGCAGTCGGCGTCTATCTCTCGAAACATCGTACGTATCACATTTCCCTTGCCCTGCCGGCTCTCATATCTGACTATAGCACCGGCTGCTCTTGCGATATCATCGGTCCCGTCAGTTGAATTGTTGTCAAACACATATATGTCCGCATCAGGCATGGATTCCTTAAAATCCTCTATCACTGCCTTGATCGACTTTGCCTCGTTGTAGCACGGTATGAGCACAACTGTCTTCATATCTCTGTCACCTCATGTCCACCACCCGTTCGGGTGATCTTTCTGCTATCATCTCACGGATCTCTTCTTCCGTTGGCATCTTTCCTTCTGCATCCGGTCTTATCAGCCTTACGACCCCCGGGACCGCAGCATACGGCAGGACCTTGTCTCTGAGCTGTCCTTCACCGTCATCTATTATAACAATTTTTTCACCGTAATGTGCAGGAGCTCCGGATCTTTCCATGTACTCCGCTTCTATCTTCTCCTTCTCCCTGATCACTTCCCCGTAGGCTGTCTCATATCCGGCAGGCACGAGGGTGCTTGCTACATATGGATAGTTGACGGTGAATAGCATCAGCATGGTAAGCAGGGGAGTAAGCCATGCAGGCAGCAGCCTGTCTACAGAAAACAGCATATAAAATCCCAGATACATCATTGCCCCGAAGTATGTGGATATGTATCTGTCGTAGCTTGACAGTGACAGAGCTTCCCACTCTTCAAAGACGAAAAGATAGATATAGATCATGACCAGCAGGTAGCCTGCCATCCCTAGTATGATGGTGATGAACGAGAGTGTGTCTCTGATATCCCTGCCTTTGATGTATCTGTAGACTATAAAGCAGATTACAAAGAACAGAAGGATGCAGAAGGATGTCAGGCCTGCTCTCCCGTCGTTCAGTCCGTATGTAAAGAGTTTGGCAACGAACGCCTTTATCGTAGATGCGGTATAGTACGGAAAAGTGATACCATCCGCACTTAGACTGCTCCTCAGATTGTCTGAGAGATAAGTGGTATTTCCCCTTGCCCTGCAAAATGATTTCCAGGACAGCCAGAAAGATGCTGTCACCACGGGAAGCAGCAGGCACTCAAGGACAGCTGTCCTTTTTCTTATATCCAGAGTTTTAATAACAAATACGGCTATACATACCATTGCAAAGATCAGACTTGTCGTCTTAAGTACAGCAAGCAATGCTACCGAGAGAAGGATCCTTATGTATTCATACGTATCCGTTTGTCCTGCTTTTATATCAAATATGTACACCAGCGCACATCCGAAAAGCGTGGTCACCAGGATATCCGGTCCCAGACAGTGCAGGAACTGGAAAGAAAAAAGAAACGGAAGGATCAGACCTGTTACTGCATGACAGATAAAGAGATATCTTTTATCCTCCTTACTTCCGTGAAGAAAAGGAAGGAGAGTGACGAGCATCAGCCACCATAGCATGGCAAACATGGCACTCTCGCTGTATCGCCCCATGATCTTCAGTAACATATAATCCATGATCTGTACCAGCGGAAAATAGTCGCGGTAGTAGGAGCTTGCCATATCACCCGTCGGAAGACCATCCGCAAAGAACATATCCTTGGGCTGTATAGCCCATGAATGAAAATCGTCAAAATTGGTCACCTTCATGTGAAGGCTGACAAACCATATTACTACAGCCATTACGGCAAAGATCGCAAGTCCCGGCTCCTTAAGAGGCTCCGTCAGATGTTTATTTTCTTTTATCTTAAGAAAAAAAACCGCAGCAAGACCGATCATTTCATATGCTGCGAAGAGGCCGATGATATGGCTTATATGACCCGTGACAGCGAGGATATACGACAGGAGCATGAATGCAAACACTCCTGCCGGGAGCGACTCCGTAAGTTTCCTGTCATACTTTGCTGAAAGGGCAAGTGAGATCATACTGTTATCCTGATATCAAGTATGGCTAAGAGGATCACGATCGCCAGATAGCACGCAAGTATAATGTAGGCTCTGATGTCCCATGGCTTGTATTCAAGGGGCTTCATCTTTGTCCTGCCCTCTCCGCCATGATAGCATCTCGACTCCATGGCAAGAGCCAGATCATTGGCCCTTCTGAATGCGGAGACAAAAAGCGGGACGAGGAGCGGTACCATTGCTTTTGCCCTGCGTATCATGCCTCCCGATTCAAAATCAGCTCCGCGTGCCTGTTGTGCCTTCATTATCTTATCCGTCTCTTCCAAAAGTATCGGGATAAACCTCAATGCGATAGACATCATCATCGCTATCTCATGTACGGGAAGCTTGAATATCTTCAGGAAGCCCAGTCCGCGTTCCATGCCGTCCGTGAGGTCATTCGGTGTTGTGGTAAGGGTCATAAGAGTAGAGCCCAGGATCAGATATGTCAGTCTGACAGCTGTATATATCGCGTTCTTCAGGCCCTGATATGTGATGGTAAAACGCCAGAAAGTCACAAGAGGTTCCCCGGCTGTCAGAAACAGGTTGAAGATGACGGTTATCATCATTATGACCGCAATAGCCTTCATACCTCGCACGATATATCCGAAGGGTACTTTGGAAAGACAGATAATACAGATAAGATATATCGTTGCTGCCACATAGCAAAGAACATTCTGAGATATAAAAAGTGAGATCAGAAAGATCATGGTTCCCACAAGCTTCACTCGGGGATCCAGTCTGTGTATCCTGGATTCGGTCTGATAATATTGTCCGAGAGTTATATCCCTTATCATAGTCTTACAGCTCCCAGCACCGAATCAGCCGCTTCGGACAAAGTTGTAGCCGTGGTATCCACATTGTAGCCTGCCTGCTTGAGCTTTCTCATGATATAGGTGACGCGTGGAGCCGCGAGGCCTATCCTTTCAAGGTCGCTGGCGTGCCAGAATACCTCTTTGGGCGTACCGTTCATATGTATACGCCCCTTGTCCATGACTATGATGTGATGTACATAGTCCGCTACATCCTCCATGGAATGCGAGACAAGGATGATCGTTATACCTTCCTCATCATGAAGCTGTTTTACAAGGCCGAGTATCTCATCCCTTCCCTCGGGATCCAATCCTGCCGTAGGTTCATCAAGGACCAGGACTTCCGGCTCCATGGCAAGCACTCCGGCTATAGCCACCCGTCTTTTCTGGCCTCCGGACAGATCAAAGGGGGACACATAGAAGAGTTCTTCAGGAAGCTTGACAGCTTTCAGCGCCTGATATGCGGCTATTTCTGCCTCTCCTTCCGTAAGCCCGATATTTTTCGGACCGAAGCATACGTCCTTAAACACATCTTCTTCGAACAGCTGATGCTCGGGATACTGAAAGACGAGTCCCACCTTACTGCGCAGTGACTTCAGATTGTATCCCTTATCGTATATATCTTCTCCGTTGTAATATATATGACCGGACGTAGCTTTGAGCAGTCCGTCAAGATGCTGGACAAGCGTAGATTTCCCCGATCCGGTATGGCCGATAAGCCCTATGAAATCACCGTCTTTGATCTCAAAGGAAATATCATCCAGAGCTTTCACCTCATCGGAAGTGCCGCGGCTGTATATGTAGTTCACATGATCGAGTATGATCGACATATCGCGTCTACGAGCTCCTCCTCTGTCAGTATGCCATCAGGCAGCATTGTCATTCCTCTTAGCTTCAGCTCATGTGCCAGTCTCGTGACCTGCGGTACGTCAAGCCTCAGCTCTTCCAGCTCATCTATCCTCGAGAATATCTCTCTGGGTGTACCGCTCATCCTCACCTCACCTTTACCCATCACAAAGACTTTGTCGGCGTAGATCACTTCTTCCATGTAATGTGTGATGAGAATGATGGTGACTCCTTCCACATCATTCAATGCGCGGGCTGCCCGGATCACATCCTTCCTGCCGGAGGGATCCAGCATGGCCGTGGGTTCGTCCATGATAATGCACTGGGGATGCATGGCTACTACTCCCGCTATAGCCACTCTCTGCTTTTGTCCTCCGGAAAGGCGCATCGGGGAATGCTTCCTGTATTCCCACATGCCGAGAGTCTTCAGTGCTTCTTCTACTCTTTCCCATATCTCTTTTGTCGGTATGCCCATGTTTTCCGGGCCGAAGCCGACGTCTTCTTCTACTATGGAACCGATGATCTGGTTGTCGGGATTTTGAAATACCATTCCGGCTTTCTGTCTGATATCCCAGATGTGGTCTGCCTCTGATGTACGTTTGCCGTCCACAAGTACATAGCCTTCAGTGGGATAGAGTATAGCGTTGATATGCTTGGCGAGTGTGGATTTGCCTGAGCCGTTTCCGCCGAGTATGGCAATGAACTGTCCCTTTTCCACGGACAGATTGACGTCATTCACCGCTCTGGTGAATCCGGTCACGTTGCCTTCATCATCACGACGGATATAATCGAAGCTTAAATTATGGGTTTCTACGATAGCCATAACTATATTACTTTATACTAAAATCACGGGGTAAGCAATATTTCCGGTATTATGTGCGCATCCCTACGGCAAAAAAATGCCCGGGTTATCCCGGGCATTTTCATTCATTATACCTGAAGATATTATCAGACCAGCTCGATCAGCACCTGCATAGCTGCATCTCCACGGCGGGGTCCGATCTTTACGATACGTGTGTATCCGCCCTTGCGGTCTACATACTTGGGAGCTATCTCCTCGAAGAGCTTCTTTACGAGATCCACCTTCTTGGTGTTCTTCTTCCTGAGAGCGCCCTCCTCGGGTACTTCCGTTACGGGATAGAGCACTTTGAGCATCTGGCGGCGTGCGTGAAGTCTTGAAGGCTTGTCTTTCTTTATCTCCTTTTCGACCTCATCATATACTGTTACCTTCTTGCCGTCCTTTTCTTCCTTGATACGCTTGCCATCCTTATCCTTGCGGGCAACCTTTGCCTGTACCTTTACAGTCTCAAAGTTGTCCTTCTCACGTATAGCGAGAGTGATAAGCTTCTCAGCGATCTTCTGGACTTCCTCGGCTCTTGCCTGAGTGGTTACGATCTTCTCATTGAGAATGAGAGCCGTTACCTGATTTCTGAGCAGTGCCTTCCTCTGTGAGGATGTCTTTCCTAACTTCCTGTATTCCATTTCTTTCTCCTTTCTTCACCGGAACACGCCTTGTGGTCTTACTGTTCCTGCAGGACAGGACCGCACACCCTGTGGACTTACATGCGATCCCGAAAAACTTAGATCATCTTTATTCTACGGGTGCTCCTGCCTTGAGCTCCAGTCCGAGATCCTTGAGCTTCTCAAGCACCTCCTCAAGAGACTTCCTTCCGAGGTTCCTCACCTTCATCATCTCATCGGATGTTTTGTTGGTAAGCTCTGATACCGTATTGATACCGGCCCTCTTAAGGCAGTTGTACGATCTCACCGAAAGCTCCAGCTCATCGATGGACATGTTCATTACATCCACCTTCGCATCTTCTTTCTTTGCTGACATCACTTCAGCCCTGCTTGCTGCATCCGAAAGATCCACGAAGAGATTCAGATGCTCTGAGAGCACCTTGGATGCGAGGCTTACAGAATCCTCGGGGCTAAGTGTGCCGTTCGTGTATACATCAAGAGTGAGCTTGTCAAAATCTGTCTGCTGGCCCACACGGGTGTTTTCCACGCTCATGTTCACTCTCTCGACGGGAGTGTAGATGGAGTCGATGGAGATCACTCCGATGGGAAGCTCGGGACTCTTGTTCTGCTCTGCGGATACATAGCCTCTGCCGCTTGTGATGGTAAGCTCGAGATAGAGCTTTGCATCAGAGCCGCTGAGAGTTGCTATATGCTGATCCTTGTTTACGATCTCGATGTCCTGATCGCACTGTATGTCTGCTCCTGTGACTTCACCCTCACCCTCACATTCGATATATGCGGTCTTGGGCTCATCGGAAGAGCTGTTGTTCCTGATCGCCAGATTCTTGATATTGAGGATGATCTCAGTCACATCCTCCTTTACCCCCGGAAGAGTAGAGAACTCATGGAGCACTCCGTCCACCTTGACCTGGCTTACTGCAGTACCGGGAAGTGAAGAAAGCATGATCCTGCGCAGCGAATTGCCTATGGTGATACCATAGCCTCTCTCAAGAGGGGTGCAAACGAATCTTGCGTACTTTCCGTCTTCGGAACTTCCCTGTATCTCTATCTTTGGTTTATCAAATTCAAACAAATCGAGTACCTCCTCAGCAAAGTGTCTATTCAGAAACCCGCGGTATTATCGCGTCGAGCCGATCTTAATTACTTGGAATACAACTCGACAATGAGCATCTCATCAACCGGAACGTCTATCTCTTCCCTCTCCGGCAGACGATCAACAGTACCCTTGAAATGCTCAGGGTCTGCCGTAAGCCATGCGGGAACCGCACGTCCTGATGTAGCCTCGAATATATCCTTGATGTGCTGAGAGGATCTCTTGTTCTCTCTGATCTCTATCACATCACCGGGCTTTACGCTGTATGAAGGGATATAAACCGTTTTGCCGTTCACGGAGAATACCTTATGGTCCACCATCTGTCTTGCTTCTCTTCTTGTCTTTGCAAAACCGAGACGGAATACCACATTATCAAGTCTCTGCTCGAGCATGATCATGAGGTTAAGACCTGTCATACCCTTCATTCTGTCTGCTCTCTTGTAGTAATTCCTGAAGGGTTTCTCCAGAACACCATATATGAACTTAGCCTTCTGCTTTTCGCGAAGCTGAGTTCCGTACTCACTTATCTTTCTGCCGGATCTTCTTACCTGTCTCTTTGACTGCTTGTCATATCCGAGATATACAGGATCAAGACCCAACGATCTGCACCTTTTCAGAACAGGTTCTCTATTAACTGCCATATGTCTTCCTTCCTCCTATCAAACTCTTCTGCGCTTGGGCGGGCGGCATCCGTTATGCGGTACCGGAGTGACGTCCTTGATACTCGTTACCTGAAGTCCTGCTGCCGCGAGTGCTCTGATAGCGGCCTCGCGTCCCGAACCCGGTCCCTTGACCATTACATCCACAGTCTTCAGACCGTAAGGAAGAGCTGCCTTGGTAGCTGTCTCAGCTGCCATCTGTGCTGCATATGGAGTAGATTTCCTTGAACCTCTAAAGCCCAGACCACCGGCACTTGCCCATGAAAGAGCGTTTCCTTCAGCATCCGTAAGTGTCACGATAGTGTTGTTAAAGGATGACTGAATGTGTGCCTGTCCGTGTTCAACGTTTTTTCTGATGCGCTTTTTTGTTCCTTTTTTCGCACCTGCTTGTGTTTTACCAGCCATTAAAACTAACCTACTTTCACTTTCTTCAAATCAGTTAATAGTTACTTTTTCTTGTTTGCTACTGTTCTCCTGGGACCTTTGCAAGTTCTTGCGTTGGTCTTGGTCTTCTGTCCGCGGCAGGGCAGTCCCTTTCTGTGACGGGTGCCTCTGTAGCAGCCGATCTCAGTGAGACGCTTGATGTTCATAGCGACTTCACGTCTGAGATCACCCTCGATGACCTGTGTCTTGTCAATGACATCACGGATCTTGGTGACTTCATCATCTGTGAGATCCTTGCAGCGTGTGTCAGGATTGACACCGGCTTCCTTGAGGATCCTGTTGGATGAAGACCTGCCGATACCGAAGATATATGTCAGACCTATCTCGACACGCTTATCCCTGGGCAAATCAACACCGGCAATACGAGCCATAAGTGAGTTCTCCTTTCTTAAGAATTATATACATAGTCAACGGATCTTTCGATCCGTTTGCTACCTTAACTTGGGTCCGGGGATTATCCCTGTACCTGCTTATGCTTGGGATTCTCGCAGATGATGCGGATCTTTCCCTTGCGCTTTATAACCTTGCACTTTTCGCAAATGGGCTTCACTGAGCTTCTTACTTTCATGATGTTACCTCCCTTCTGAAAAAAAGAGCCAACGGCTATTTTAACATAGCGGTTTCTTCAATTCAAGCTTTTTTTACTTGTCTCGCCACGTGATCCTTCCCTTTGTCAGGTCATACGGTGACAGCTCTATCGTCACCTTATCCCCGGGCAGGATCTTTATAAAGTTCATGCGCAGCTTTCCTGATATATGTGCCAGCACCTCATGTCCGTTCTCAAGAGTGACGCGGAACATTGCGTTTGGCAGCTTCTCGACCACTTTTCCTTCTACTTCTATGACATCTGCTTTTGACATACTCTTATCTACCTCTTAATCAAGGATCTGCTCGATCGCCTTGAATACGTCCTCGACATCTATCGTTCCGTCTACCGAATGAAGAACACCTTTATTTTCAAAGTACTCTATAAGCGGCTGTGTCTGCTCATGATATACGGACAGTCTGTTCTTTACTGTCTCGGGCTTGTCGTCATCTCTGATCACAAGCTCTGCTCCGCATTCATCGCATATACCGTCTTTCTTCGGAGGTACATACTTCAGATGATATGTGGCTCCGCATTTCAGACATGCTCTGCGTCCGGACATCCTGGTTATGATATTTTCGTCAGGGACTTCCACATTGATCGCATAGTCGATCTTCTCTCCGAGCTTTGCCAGCTCACTGTCTAAAGCTTCGGCCTGCGGGATCGTCCTCGGGTATCCGTCAAGAATATATCCCTTGGCGCAGTCGTCGTTTTTCACCCTGTCAAGCAGCAGCCTTACCGTAAGCTCATCGGGTACAAGCTTTCCCGCATCCATGTAGGACTTTGCCTCTTTTCCAAGCTCTGTCCCTTCTTTGATGTTCTTGCGGAATATATCTCCCGTCGATATATGCGGCAGTCCGTATTTCTCCGCTATCTTATCGGCCTGTGTACCCTTGCCGGCTCCGGGTGCTCCCAGCATCACTATCTTCATGACAAGAACCCCTTATAATTTCTGACTACCATCTTCGACTCTATCTGCTTGAGTGTCTCAAGTATGACACCAACGATGATTATGAGTGAGGTGCCTCCGAATGAAACATTTGCATTGAAAGCTCCGTTAAAGAAGATGGGTATCATTGCTACTATCACCAGTCCTACAGCACCGATAAAGATGATATAGTTCAGTATCTTTGTCAGGTAATCGCTCGTGGGCTTACCCGGTCTGATACCGGGGATGAACCCTCCCTGCTTCTTCATGTTGTCAGCGATCTCAAGCGGATTGAATGTGATCGATGTATAGAAGTAAGCAAAAAAGATTACCAGCAGTATATATACCAGTGCGCCGATCGTATACCAGGGAGTAGCCAGATTGAACCAGTTGCCTGAGCTCAAAGCCCTGAGGATATGTCCCCATATCGATGTACCGCCGCTCTTACCTATAAGCTGCGATATGACAACAGGGAACTGCATTATCGATGATGCGAAGATGATCGGTATGACGTTTCCTGTATTGACCTTCAGCGGGATATATGTGCTGTTGCCGCCGTACTGCTTTCTGCCCTGCATCTTCTTGGCATACTGTACGGGTATCCTGCGCTCTGCATCGTTCAGCAGGATCGTGAGCACTACCGTCACAAGTATGATCGCAATGATGATCACTGCGTTCAGTATCGCGTAAGCCAGGGGCCTGCCTGATACGAACATCGTGAACAGACTCGTCATATCATCCGGTATCCTCGAGATGATATTGATGGTCAGGACTATGGATATACCGTTACCGACACCATACTCGGTGATCTGCTCTCCTATCCACATAAGGAAAGCCGAGCCTGCGGTAAGTGTGCAAATGACCATTATCACATTGAACGCGTTATAGGTCTCAAGTATCCCTGATCTTCCGAAACCGATAGCCATGGCAAGTGACTCTACCAGCGCAAGGCCCACGGTAACGTATCTCGTGATGGAAACCAGCTTCTTCCTGCCTTCTTCACCGTCTCTTTGCATCTCTTCGAGAGCCGGGATGGCTATAGTCAGGAGCTGGATTATGATACTTGAAGTAATGTACGGTGTGATGTTCAACGCGAAAAGGGACATGTTCTCAAATGAGCCGCCCGTGAACGCATTGAAGAAGTTGAACGAATCACCCGTGATCTGTGAGAACCATTCTGCAAAGAAGTCTCTGTTGATCCCGGGCACCGGAAGCTGGCATCCTAAACGGACTACCACCAGCATCAGGAGCGTGAAGATAATGCCGTTCCTGATCTCCTTGACCTTGAATGCATTACGTACTGTTTCAAACATCAGATCACCTCAGCTTTTCCACCTGCTGCTTCTATTTTCTGTTTCGCTGTCTCTGAGAAGGCATTTGCCTTTACAGTCAGCTTCTTTGTGATCTCGCCGCCTCCGAGTATCTTGAGGCCGTCACATGTATCCTTGATGATCTTTCTTTCGATCAGATCCTCGGATACTACAGTATCGCCGTCGTTATAGAACTTATCAAGCTGAGATACGTTCAAAGTGACGAACTCTTTATGATTGTAGTTCTTGAATCCCCTCTTGGGTATTCTTCTGTAAAGAGGCATCTGACCGCCCTCGAAACCTATACGGGGCTGTCCTGATCTTGCCTTCTGTCCCTTATGTCCGTATCCGGCAGTCTTGCCGTTTCCCGAAGCATGTCCTCTGCCTTTTCTGTATCTGTTGTGCTTTGAACCTGCTGCAGGTCCGATCTCATGAAGTTCCATTTTTTCTCCTTTCGCTAAATCGCAGAAGTTGCTGTACCGATCTTAACCTCTACTCGCTTTGCTTTTCCTTAGTTTATCTCTTCTACCTTGAGCAGATGACTCACCTGCTTTATCATTCCTCTGACAGCATCGTTGTCGGGATGCTCTACTGTGTGATAGGTCTTGCGCAGACCGAGAGCCTCGACTGTCTTCTTATGCTTGGGAAGTGCTGCAATAGTCGACTTCGCCAGAGTGATCCTAAGCTTCTTGGCCATTACGCTTTTACCTCCTCTACAGTCTTGCCTCTCTTGCGAGCCACCTCTTCAGGAGACGTGATCTGTGTGAGCGCGTCTATAGCTGCAAGTACGACATTCTGCTTGTTGTTGGATCCAAGTGACTTGGTCCTGATGTTTCTGATACCGGAAAGTTCGCAGACGATACGTGCGGGACCGCCGGCTATGATACCTGTTCCCTCGGGAGCTCTCTTCAGAAGGATCTCAGCTCCTCCGAAGTGTCCGATGAAATCATGAGCTATAGAGCCGTTCTCATCCAATGCAACGGATATCATGTGCTTCTTGGCATCCTCTCTGCCCTTGCGGATCGCTTCGGGTATCTCGGCTGCCTTTCCAAGTCCTACGCCTACATGTCCTTCCTTGTCTCCTACGACTACCAGGGTGGAGAAACGCATATTACGACCACCCTTGACGACCTTTGTGACTCTCTTGATGGTTACAACCTTGTCGCTAAGTCCATCATCGGGCTCTCTGTCGTTTCTGGAATTTCTTCTTCTGTCTCTGTTATCTGCTTCCATGTGTCCTCTCCTTTCCCTTAGAATTTAAGTCCTGCTTCGCGGGCTGCCTCGGCCAGTGCCTTTACTTTGCCGTGGTAGATATATCCGCCTCTGTCAAATACTACCTCTTCTATACCCTTTGCCTTTGCGCGCTCGGCAATTGCCTTTCCGACGCACTCAGCTGCTTCGGTATTGTCGGTATACTTGACCTGTCCTCTGATATCCTTCTCTACCGTAGAAGCAGTAGCAAGTGTCTTGCCCTCTGTATCATCTATTACCTGGGCGTAGATGTTCTTGTTGCTTCTGAACACGGCGAGTCTGGGTCTTTCAGCTGTGCCGCTGAAACGGTTCCTTATACGCATGTGCTTCTTCTCACGCACCTCTGCTCTTGATTTTTTCTTTATCATAATCTATCCTTTCTGGTATTTATTTCTTACCGGTCTTACCGACCTTGCGCCTGATCACTTCGTCGATGTACTTGATACCCTTGCCCTTGTATGGTTCAGGTCTCTTCTTATCGCGGATCACTGCAGCATACTGTCCTACTGCTTCCTTGCTTATACCGGATACGATTATCTGATTATCCTTCACTTCAGTCGTGATACCTTCAGGATCTTCCATCTCCACGGGATGTGAGAAGCCAAGTGACAGTGTCAGCTTCTTACCCTGCTTTGCTGCTCTGTAACCTACACCGTTGATCTCAAGAGTCTTTGAATATCCCTCTGTGACTCCGATCACCATGTTGTTGAGCAGAGACCTTGTGAGGCCGTGAAGAGCCTTGTTCTCCTTCTGATCATCGGGTCTTTCTACGACGATGTTTCCGTCTTCCTGCTTTATCGTGAGTACTGCAGGGAGCGTTCTTGTAAGCTCGCCCTTGGGACCCTTTACAGTCACTGTATTATTTTCTGCCATATTGACCGTTACACCGGACGGTATGGCGATAGGCATTTTTCCGATTCGTGACATGCCCGCAACCTCCTATTCGTTATTTACCATATGAACGCAAGGACTTCTCCGCCTACGCCGAGCTCTCTTGCCTTCTTGTCAGTTACTACACCCTTGTTCGTAGAGATGATGGCAACACCGAGTCCGCCCAGCACCCTGGGAAGCTCATCCTTGCCTGCGTAGATACGCAGACCGGGCTTTGATATCCTCTTGAGTCCGGTAAGGACCTTCTCTCTCTTGTTGTCGTTGTACTTCAGCTCTACCTTGATGTTCTTGAATCCTCTGTCCGCATCAACCACTTCGTACTTCCTGATATAACCCTCATCCTGAAGGATATCAGCGATCGCGAGCTTCATCTTTGATGCAGGGATCTCGACTGTATCATGTTTTGCAGTATTTGCATTACGTATTCTTGTGAGCATATCTGCAATCGGATCATTAGTCGTAAGCATTTATCTGATCTCCTTTCTTCTTACCATGAGGCTTTCTTTACGCCGGGTATCTGTCCCTTATATGCCAGTTCCCTGAAGCAGATACGGCAGATTCCATATTTCCTCAGCACTGAGTGAGGACGACCGCAGATACTGCAGCGTGTATATGCTCTTGTGGAAAACTTCGGCTTTCTCTGCTGCTTCCGTTTCATTGATAATTTTGCCATATTATACTGCCTCCTGTTTCTCAAACGGCATATTGAAGAGCCTCAGAAGCTCTCTTGCCTCTTCATCGGTCTTTGCTGTGGTGACGATTATGACATCCATACCTCTGATCTTGTCGATCTTGTCATACTCGATCTCCGGGAAGATGATCTGCTCTTTGATACCGAGTGCATAGTTGCCTCTGCCGTCAAATGAGCTTGCCGGTACACCTCTGAAGTCACGGACTCGGGGAAGAGCCAGGTTTACAAGCCTGTCAAGGAAATCGTACATCTTGTCCCCTCTGAGTGTGACCTTGCATCCGATAGCCATGCCTTCTCTTATCTTGAAGTTTGCCACAGCCTTCTTTGCCTTTGTGGTCACCACGTGCTGTCCGGTGATCTTTTCCAGATCTGTTACTGCGGAGTCAAGAAGCTTTGCGTTATCCTTTGCTTCGCCGACACCCATGTTTACTACTATCTTCTCGATCTTGGGGATCTCCATTACGTTCTTGTAGCCGAACTTCTTCTGCATGGCATCCCTTATCTCTTTGTTGTATTGATCTTTATATCTGCTCAACTTTCAGGCCTCCTTCTCAGTCTATGACATCGCCTGTTGACTTGGCGATGCGGACCTTCTTGTCCCCGTTTACCTTGAAACCGACACGAGTGGGCTTGCCATTGTGCACATACATGACATTTGATATGTCTATTGTGCCTTCCTTGTGAGTGATACCTCCGTCAGGATTGGACGCCGAGGGCTTCTCGTGCTTTGTGAGCATGTTCACACCTTCTACGACGAGCTTGCCGTGCTTTGCATCGACAGATGTGACCTTGCCCTGCTTACCTTTATTTCTTCCTGCGATAACCTGTACGGTATCGCCCTTCTTGATCTTTGTAGTCGCCATGATGACCTCCTTATAATACTTCGGGAGCCAGTGATACGATCTTCATGAACTGCTTGTCACGAAGCTCACGGGCTACTGGTCCGAAAATACGTGTTCCTCTTGGCGTATTGTCATCCTTTATGATGACTGCCGCATTCTCATCAAAGCGGATATAGGATCCGTCCTTGCGGCGTATGGATTTTACCGTACGCACTACGACTGCCTTTACCACATCACCCTTCTTTACGACACCGCCGGGGGTCGCATCCTTGACTGTAGCGGTGATGATGTCGCCTACGCTGGCATATCTTCTTGTAGAGCCTCCCATTACCCTTATGGTGAGGAGCTCTTTAGCGCCGGTATTGTCAGCGACTTTTAGTCTTGTTTCCTGCTGTACCATTTTCCTCTCCTTTCAGGTTTACTTAGCTCTTTCTATGATCTCGACCAGTCTCCATCTCTTTGTCTTTGAAAGGGGACGGGTCTCCATTACCTTCACTGTATCTCCGACATTTGCTTCATTCTTCTCATCGTGAGCATGAAGCTTGTAAGTACGTTTCACGATCTTCTTATAAAGGGGATGACGTACATTGTCCTGAACAGCTACCGTGATGGTCTTATCCATCTTGTCGCTTATGACCTTTCCTGTACGGGTCTTTCTCAGATTTCTCTCTTCCACGTTTATCTCCTTTCCGATCAGGCTTCAGCCGACTTCTCGGTGATGACCGTCTGAATACGCGCTATGTTCTTTCTGACCTCTCCGATGCGGGACGTGTTGTCCAGCTGGTTCGTGGCATTCTGGAACCGGAGATTGAAAAGCTCTTTCTTTGCTGCGGTGAGGTCACTTGCGAGCTCTGTCCCTGACTTTGCTCTGAGATCTTCCAAATACTTATCTGATTTCATTAGTTGTCACCGCCTTTCGCCTTTACTATCTCCTCGAGATCGGCCTTGGAGTATATCTTGCACTTGCAGGGCAGCTTGTGTGAAGCAAGTCTTAAAGCTTCTTTTGCCACCTCTTCGGACACTCCTGCTATCTCGAACATTACTCTGCCGGGCTTTACTACTGCTACCCAGTACTCCAGAGCACCTTTTCCGGATCCCATTCTTGTCTCTGCCGGCTTAGCAGTTACTGGCTTATCCGGGAATATCTTGATCCATACCTGTCCGCCACGCTTGATGTATCTTGTCATAGCGACACGGGCTGCTTCTATCTGGTTTGACTTTATCCAGCAGGGCTCGGTTGCGACTATACCATACTCACCGTATACGATGGTATTGCCTGTATTTGCCTTGCCGCGCATCGTTCCGCGCATTTGCTTACGATGCTTTACTCTCTTCGGCATTAACATTATCTGTCACCCTCCCTCCTGCTGTTGTTGTTTCTTCTTCTGTTGTTGTTCCTTACGTTGGGATCCTCAGGCATATCATCCTCGGATACCGCAAACTTGTGTCTTCCGAGCACCTCATCCTTGTAGATCCAGACCTTTACACCGATCTTTCCGTATGTGGTGTCAGCCTCTGCGAAGCCGTAGTCTATGTCAGCTCTGAGTGTCTGCAGCGGGATGGTTCCCTCTGAATAGAACTCTCTGCGGGCTATATCTGCTCCTCCGAGTCTTCCGGACACGCTTGCCTTGATTCCCTTGGCTCCGTTCTTCATTGTCCTCTGCATAGCTGACTTCATAGCTCTTCTGAAGGACACACGGTTCTCCAGCTGGCTGGCGATATTCTCTGCTACGAGCTGTGCATCCTTATCCGGACGTCTTACCTCTCTCACATCCAGCACTATATTGCTCTTTGAAAGTCTCTGCAGCTTCTTCTTTGTCTTCTCTATGTCAGCTCCGCCTTTGCCCATCACGATACCGACCTTTGCGGCATAAACGATGACCTTTGCGCGGCCTGCAGCTCTCTCGATCTCTATCCTTGAGATACCTGCTGCATAAAGCTCCTTCTTGAGGAACTCCCTTATCCTGTAATCCTCAGCCAGGCTCTCTGCGAATTCCGTTGACGGTGCATACCATCTGGAACTCCAGTCCTTTATGATACCTACTCTGAGGCCATGGGGATTTACCTTCTGTCCCATATATTAGCTCCTTTCATCCAGTACAACGGTAATGTGACTCATCCTCTTCAGTATCCTGTATGCGCGCCCCTGAGCCCTGGGCTGTATGCGCTTCAGTGTAGGCCCTTCACTCGCGTAGCACTCTGCCACGTAGAGTTTTGAGCTGTCCATTCCTTGATTGTTCTCTGCATTTGCAGCTGCTGAATTAACGAGCTTCAGTATGACCTCTGATGCATATCTGGGATTATATGCAAGTATTGCCTTTGCCTCATTCACGCTTTTACCTCTGATGGCATCCAGTACGAAGCAAGCCTTCTGTACCGGAACCCTTGCATAGGATAACCTGGCGTGCGGTCTCTTTTCCCTGTTTTCCTCGTTCCTCTGTCTCTTGATCTGGGATCTATGTCCTTTTGCCATGGATTATGACCTCCTTTCCTGATTATCCTTTATCTCACGCCTGACTTTGATTCAGACGATGAATGTCCACGGTATGTTCTGGTAGCTACGAACTCGCCAAGCTTGTGTCCTACCATATCCTCGGTGATGTATACCGGCACGTGCTTCCTTCCGTCATGCACTGCAATGGTATGTCCCACGAATGAGGGGAAGATGGTAGAGCGGCGTGACCAGGTCTTTACTACTTCCTTCTTATTTGCTGCGTTCATCGCATCGATCTTCTTCAGGAGACTATCATCTGCGAACGGTCCTTTTTTTATTGAACGTGACATCTGTCTATTCCCTCCTTAACCTAATGCCTTGCCGTTTCTTCTTCTCACTATCAGCTTGTTGCTTGCCTTCTTGGCTTTTCTAGTCTTATAACCAAGAGCAGGCTTGCCCCAGGGAGTGGAGGGTCCGGGACGTCCGATGGGAGCACGTCCCTCACCACCGCCGTGAGGGTGGTCGTTCGGGTTCATGACCGATCCACGTACGGTAGGACGGATGCCCATATGGCGGATACGTCCTGCCTTACCGTAGTTGATAAGGTTGTGATCTATATTTCCGACTGTTCCGATCGTTGCTCTGCACTCTATGGGAACCATTCTCATCTCACCGGAAGGAAGCTTGATCGTAGCATACTTGCCTTCTTTAGCCATGAGCTGAGCTGTCGTTCCTGCGCTGCGGACCATCTGGCCGCCCTTGCCGGGGTAGAGCTCTATGTTGTGGATCTCGGTACCTACCGGTATCTGTGCGAAAGGAAGGCAATTGCCTACTCTTACTTCCGCATCGGGTCCGTTCATGATGGTCATGCCGTCCTTCAGGCCGTTAGGTGCGAGGATGTATCTCTTCTCGCCATCTGCATAGATGAGGAGTGCGATATTTGCTGTCCTGTTGGGATCGTACTCGATACCTGCCACGCGTGCGGGTATTCCGTCCTTATCGTTTCTCTTGAAGTCTATAAGTCTGTACTTCTGTCTGTTTCCGCCGCCTCTGTGACGTACGGTTATCTTACCCTGATTGTTTCTTCCGGAATTCTTCTTCTTTGATACAAGAAGAGACTTCTCGGGAGTCTTCTTTGTGATCTCTGAGAAATCAGAGCCCGTCATGTTTCTTCTTGACGGTGTATAGGGCTTATATGTTTTTATTCCCATTTTCTTTTCCTTTCTTTATCTGAATATCCTTGTCGTCCGGCACCTGGGTCTTTGTCACCGGGCATAGTTTCGTCTCAGATCGTGTATTCTGTCCGTTAAGCTTACAGTCCTGCGAAGATCTCTATATCCTTTGAATCCTCGGTAAGCTTGACGATAGCCTTTTTCCTTGCTGCGGTCTTGCCCACTGTATATCCTCTCCTGCGGTTCTTGCCGTTCAGGTTCATGGTGTAGACCTTCTCTACCTTCACGCCGTCAAACATCTTCTCGACAGCTTCCTTGATCATGCTCTTGTTTGCTTCAGGAGCAACGTAGAATGTGTACTTTTTCTCTGCCTGTGCATTCATGGACTTCTCTGTCACGACGGGCTTCAGTATCACATCGTAGTATTTTATATCAGCCATTACGCATATACCTCCTGGATCTTCTCCGCCGCAGCCTTGGTAGCCACTACAGTGCTGTACTTCATGATGTCATATGTGTTGATGCTGCCTGCCTGAGCGGTAGCCACTCCCGGCACATTCCTCGCCGAAAGGATCACATTTTTGTCAAGAGAATCAAGGATCACGAGAGCCTTGCCTACCTTAAGTGCATCGAGCACCTTCTTGAACTCCTTTGTCTTGATCTCATCCATCTTAAGCTCGTCAAGAACGATGAACTTGTCAGCCTCGACTCTTGATGTGAGCGCGCTCTTCAGAGCCAGCCTCTTCTCTTTCTTGTTGAGCTTGAAGGAATAGTCTCTGGGAACGGGTGCAAATACGATGCCGCCGTGCCTCCACTGAGGAGATCTGGTCGATCCCTGTCTTGCATGACCTGTGCCCTTCTGTCTCCAGGGCTTTCTTCCGCCGCCGGATACCTCGGATCTGGTCTTTGCCTTCTGTGTACCCTGACGATTGTCTGCGAGGTACTGAGTTACCGCCATATGAATGAGATGCTCGTTGACCTTGACGCCGAATACCTTGTCATCCAGCTCCATAGATCCCGTCTCTTTTCCTGTCATATCGTATACTTTAACGTTAGCCATCTTCGGTTCCTCCTTCCTTTCGATTATTTAGAGACCTTGGTAGTCTCTTTGATCGTGATCAGAGCCTTCTTTGCTCCGGGAACCGCGCCCTTTACGAGCAGCAGGTTCTTGTCTGCATCAGCTCTCACTACTTCAAGGTTACGTACCGTCACCTGTACGGATCCCATGTGTCCGGGCATTCCCTTGCCCTTGAATACACGGCTCGGTGATGATGTGGAACCGTTTGAACCCTGATGGCGGTGGAATTTGGAACCATGCTTCATGGGTCCTCTGTGCTGGCCCAGTCTCTTGATGGTACCCTGGAAACCTTTACCTCTTGATATTGCAGTGACATCCACCTTGTCTCCTGCAGCGAAGATATCAGCCTTTATCTCAGCGCCTATCTCATATTCAGAGCAGTTTTCAAATCTGAACTCTCTTACATATCTCTTTGCGTCAACTCCGGCCTTCTTGAAGTGACCCATCTCGGCCTTGTTCGCTCCGTGTCTGTGGGCTACTGACTTTGCTCCGCCCTTATCCTTCGTAACGATCCTTTCCTTCTTCTCTCCGAAGCCGACCTGTACTGCATCATATCCGTCGTTGTCGACTGTCTTGAGCTGTGTTACTACACAGGGGCCTGCCTCCAGTACCGTTACCGGTATCAGGATGCCGTTCTCGTCGAAGACCTGTGTCATTCCGACTTTTGTTGCAAGTATTGCTTTCTTCATCTTTTTTCCTTTCTGTACCTTGGAGCAGATCTGACTGCTCATGTACACTTCTTATTTTTTGGTGTTTCCGTCCTATCAGTTTCTGGTCTTCATCTTGACGTCTATGGAGACACCTGCGGGGAGCTCCATGCGTGACATCATATCGACAGTTTTCTGAGTGGGAGCAAGAACATCTATAAGTCTCTTGTGTGTCCTCTGCTCGAACTGCTCTCTTGAATCCTTGTACTTATGCACGGCACGGAGAATAGTGATTACCTCTTTCTTAGTAGGAAGGGGAACGGGGCCTGATACATCAGATCCGCTCTTTCTCACTGCCTCTATGATCTTTGCTGCTGACTGATCCACCAGCTCGTGATCATATGCCTTAAGTGTGATCCTCATAACCTGTTTTGCCATAAAAAAAGTCGCCTCCTTAATTAAATATTCTCGGGCGGTGACTGTACACATTGCCGCGTGTGTCCTGTATATATTAAAGACAAACTTTGGCATCCATATTTCCAAGGCCAGTTCCCTAAGGCTTAACCTCGTCAATTGTCGTTGTACAGTGACTACTTCGCCAGTATCTATGACATGACCTTCGCTCCACGTAAATTACCTGTTCCTCAGCCTTTGGGTCTATGGACTTTGGATTTTCCAGCAACTTCACGCTTCACAGCTTTTGCGTCACGGCAAGTGCTACCTTATCACAGTTTTTGGGGTAATGCAAGAACTTTTTTATTTTTTTCAGATCAGCATATGCGGGGAAGTCCTTCTCCCACAAGAGGAGCGAGGACACGAGTTCCTCCTATCGCCGTATGTACTACGGTTCCGGAGCTTTCTGCCTTTACACATCCTATGATCGCGGCGTTTTCACCGTATCTGCTGTGACGTATCAGATCGACCGCCCTCTCAGCTTCCTCTCCCGGAAGCAGAAAGACCATCTTGCCTTCATTTCCCATATATAGGGGATCAAGGCCCAGTAATCCGGCGAATCCTGCCACATCTTGTGATATAGGGAGATCTTTTTCTTCTATATATATATGTACATTTGCCGAGTGTGCCAGTTCATACAGTATCGTTGCCAGTCCGCCTCTTGTCACGTCCCTCATGGCATGGATATGAAGTCCGCTGTCAAAAAGCTTCTCCACCATGTCTCCTAAGGGTGCGGCATCCGAACATATATCATTCTGTATATTCATGCGCTCTGAAAGGATAGCCGCATGATGATCTCCGAGACTTCCTGACACTATCACGGCGTCGCCTGTCTGTATCCTTGAAGGATCTACATGTGTTGTATCCGACAGAAAACCTATGCCCGATGTATTAATCATAAGTCCCGGGGCCTTAGGATCGGCAGGCTCTACCACCTTGGTATCTCCCGTCACTATATATACTCCGGCCTCAAAAGCCGCATCAGCCATTGAGGCTGCGACTTTTCTGAGGTCATCCGTGGCAAGTCCTTCTTCAAGTATATATCCAGCTGTGATATAGGCAGGCTTCGCTCCGCTTGTCAGCAGATCATTCACTGTACCGCATACTGCCAGTCTGCCTATATCTCCCCCTCTGAAAAATATCGGGCGGACTACATATGAATCCGTTGTATAGGCCAGGCGTTTGGCTCCGGGCAATACAGCGGCATCCGTCAGGCCGTTTAAGAATTCGTTGGAAAACGCTTCCCTGAATATGCTCTCTATAAGCTGCGAGGTCGCTACACCTCCCGAGCCATGCGATCGTTCTATCCTGTCCATGTCTACGGATACCATCTCCCTGTTGCGCCGCACGGAAGCACCAGCGTGTTCCCGCTCACCGGCAGGCCTACTTCATCCGCTTCCACCCTTCCACCGAAGCGCTTTGTTATGAGCAGGTTCAGCATATACGAGAGCACTGCAGGCTGCAGACCCGTAGTGTAAGAATTGAGGATGACGAAAGCGGGATCATCGGACAGCAGCTCGGTCGTCAGCTTCAGGAATTCGAAAATATTCTCTTCCATCTTCCAGATCTCGCCCTTGGGACCTCTTCCGTATGAAGGCGGGTCGAGTATCACACCGTCGTATTTATTACCGCGTCTTATCTCACGTTCCACAAACTTGCGGCAATCGTCCACTATCCACCGGCAGCTCTCATGTGCGATCTGCGATGAAGCGGCATTTTCTTTTGCCCATCCTACCATGCCCTTGGATGCATCCACGTGTGTCACATGAGCTCCGGCCTTTGCCGCAGATACCGTTGCTCCTCCGGTGTAGGCAAAGAGATTGATCACATTTGTATCTCTTCCCTGTTCCTTACGTTTCTTTATAATGCCGGCGGCATGATCCCAGTTTGCCGCCTGCTCCGGAAAGAGTCCCGTATGCTTAAATGAAAAGGGTTTCAGATTGAACTTCAGATCCCCGTATGATATCTGCCACTCTTCCGGAAGCGAATTAAACTCCCAATGACCTCCGCCCTTATCACTGCGATGATAATGGCCGTCAGGTGAGTGCCACCTCTTATCTCTTTTGGGCGTATCCCATATCACCTGAGGATCGGGACGAATAAGGATGTAATCACCCCATCTCTCAAGCTTCTCCCCACCGGATGTGTCCAGCACTTCATAATCTATCCATTTGTCCGATACTATCATTTATTTTTGCTCCGATATATTCATGTTTCTGTATGTATTAAAGCAACTCCCCTCAGCCGAGACCATACATGCTCCGACCGGATGCTCCGGCGTACAGGTCTTCCCGTACAGCGGACAGTCCAAAGACGTCAGCCTCCCTGTGATCACATCCGAACATCTGCAGCCGGCCGGCTCTTTATCCTGCGTGATATCCCGGCTTCCCTGATCGTATTTTCCGTACTCTTCTCTAAGATACAGTCCCGATCCCGGTATGACCCCCAGTCCTCTCCATGCGGCATCGCCTCCGGTAAAGAATCTGTCAACGGCCTCTCTTGCCTTTTCATTGCCCTGATCCGAAACAGCACGGGTATACATGTTGAGGCATACGGCATCTCCTTTTTCGGCAAGTAAGACAAGAGCATACAGAGCCGCTATCAGCTCCTCTCCTTCAAATCCCGATATCACGAAGGGGATCCCAAGCTTTTGCGCAAGCTCTCTGTAGTCACCCGTCCCGGTTATCACGGCGACATGACCCGGTGCCAGGAATCCGTCTATCCCGTCCGATACCCTTTGTATGGCTTCGGGCATGGTCTTCAGTGAAGTAAGAAGTCTGAGGTTATATATCTTTTTTTCTTCTGCCTCGGCAAGAAGTGCGGCATAGACGGGGGCCGTAGTCTCAAACCCGACTGCCGCAAAAATGTAGTCATGGTCTTTGTCTTCATCCGCAAGCCGGAGTACATCCATAGGTGAATATACATACCTGATATCGGCTCCGCGTGATCTTGCCTGTTCCAAAGAGATGCTGCTTCCCGGGACCCTGAGCAGATCACCGAAGGTCACTATCACATTCCTGTCATCCTGTGACAGCTCTGTCAGTCTGTCGATATACTGCGTAACTGTCACGCATACCGGACAGCCCGGTCCCGTGACAAGGTGTATCTTTTCAGAAAGCATTGACGGTATCCCGTTCTGACGGATGCCTGCAGTGTGTGTCCCGCAGACTTCCATCAGCCTCAGCTCCCTGCCGTTATATGTCCTCAGATACTCCGCTGCATCAGAAAGCTTCAATGCAAAGCTCCTGCTGCCGCTTCTTCTGCCAGCTTCATTATCTCATCCATCTCTTCCGCTTCGGTTACGGAGAGCTTCTGTATGATACAGCCTGCATGCACGAGTACCCTGTCTCCTGCTTCACATTCGGTGAGTCCTGCTTCGGCTTCGATGATATTCCCTCCGAAGCTCACATCCGCCTTATGCCCTCTTTTATTTATTATCACACCGCTGGATGCTATACACATGTCTCCTTGATAGCCTTTCATCAAAGCAATATAATCAATATGATCAGACCACAAGTATTATATCACAGCCTGAAAGGATCCAAATGGAAGAAAAGACCGCAAATAAAAAGAGTAAGATCATTTCCTTTCCGCAGGACAGCATAGTACTGAAGGAAGGCGATGTAAATCCTGATATGTACAAGATAATAAAAGGTCATGCCGAGGTATATGTAGGCTACGGTACAGACAACGAAGCGCTTATCGGCATCATCGGTCCGCGTGCCTGCTTCGGAGAATATGGTCTTTTATTGAAAAAGCCTGCTATATACACTGTGGTCGCTTATTCCGACCTCTACCTGCTTCGTATCACCGAAGGAGAGATGGCTGATTTCATACAGGAAAACCACAACAGTATCATCACGATCATGCGAAATATGGCGGGCATGATGTCCACAATGAGAGTTCAGATAGATCTCCTTATAAAGGATCTGGAAAAGGGAAAGAAACCGGATACGGTAACGATACAGCAGCTGAGGCGCTCCATGAGAGGTTATTCTATATACGAGGCTTGATGTTCAGCTTTCCGTACCGCGGGTATTATTGCATTGAAAGTATGTATGCCTGACCTACGGCTATTCCCTGATCGTTCATCGGGATCTGCTCGTTCATATATACATGGAAACCGTTAGTCGCAAGGCCCACCCTGCACATCTCGCTGAGCACGCGATTGGCAAAGCAGCCTCCGGAAAGACTTACATTATTATCTGCTTTTTCATCTCTTATCTTTTTACAGCACTGGATTATCCATGAGGACAGCATACGATGGAAGCCGAGCGCGATCTCCCTGACATCTATTCCTTTATCCCTTGCTTTTACTGCATAATACAGCATTTCCACGGGATCCGATGTAACGGGAAGCGCATATGTGGTAAGCCCCTTTCGGAGTGCATCATATGCCGCATTCTCCAAAGCGATGGCACATTCCGCTTCGTATGTATTATATGTTCTGAGCCCCAACGCAGCCGCCATGATATCAAAAAGTCTCCCGGCTGAGGATGTCTCAAAAGTATTTATATTCTCATCCAGAGCTACTCCTATAAGGGGATTATCTGTCTCCATATCCGCTGCATGCATAAGGCATTGCAGGTCTTTGACCGCATCCTTTGCAGCCTCATCTCCTCCTATGAGCTTGAAATAACCGATATGGTCCCGCCTGTCCGCGACGGATCCTGAAATATAAAAGATCTCACCACCCCAGATCTTTCCGTCTTTCCCGTAGCCGGTCCCGTCCATGGCCACACCTATTGTATGGGTAAGACCATGTTCCGCCATCACCGAGGCAACATGCGCATGATGGTGATAGATCCCTATCAGCGGTATCCTGTTCTTTTCGGCATATTCCTTTGCAAGTCTTGCCGAAATATACCCGGGATGCTTGTCACAGGCCACGGCCTCGGGTCTGAAATCATATATATCAAGCTGTCTTTTCAGTATCTTCTTGAAGTTCTCCTGGACGGCATAGCTCTCCAGATCTCCTATGTACTGTGACAGTACGATACCGCTGCCC
>JAEEGO010000064.1 GCA_016280355.1 Lachnospiraceae bacterium
GCAGAAGTTGCAGTAAAGGTGAAGGGCGCAAGAAGCAATGTGACCATGGAGCTTGCAGATGAGGACGGATACTTTGCAGCCTTAGTCAAGAATAAAGAGCCCTTCGAATATGAGCTGGTCGTTACGGATAAGGAAGGCAATACATTCACCGAGACAGATCCGTACTCCGTACCCGACAGCATCACAAAAAGAGACGTACAGAAGTTTGAGTCAGGCATACACTACAGAGCATATGAGCTGCTCGGTGCACATGCCATGAAGATAAACGGTATCGAAGGGGTGCGCTTCGCAGTATGGGCTCCCAATGCCCTGAGAGTTTCCGTAGTCGGAGACTTCAATGAGTGGGACGGACGCATCCATCAGATGGAGAGACTCTTTGATTCGGGTATATTCGAACTCTTTATCCCTGATCTTGAGGTAGGAGAGAAGTATAAGTTTGAGATCAAGCTTCATTCGGGCATCACTTATATGAAAGCTGATCCTTACGCCCTGATGATCGAGGACAAGGAAGACGGAGCGAGCATCGTATACGACATGGAAAAGCTTGCAGTGTCCGATGACAAGTGGCTCGATACCAGAGCTAAGCTTCAGAAGGACAGCGCTCCGATCAATATACTCGACCGCAGAGGGATCGAACTCAATAAGAAGAGTGCAAAGGAGATGATAGCGGAAGCATCAGAGTACGGATTCACACACGTGCTCGTATCCTCAACATCAGATTCACTCTATATACCCGCTGCCGATCCTGAGGTCATGGCTGATTTCGTACATACCCTGCACAGGGCGGGTATCGCTGTGATATACGAGTGGTCTCCGGCATCATTTGATATGCACGGTTCCGGGCTTACGATGTTTGACGGTACATGCATATATGAGGATTCGGATATCAGACGTTCATACGTGCCGGGTGAAGACAGGAGATACTTCAATCTCGGACGCAGTGAAGTGAGAAGCTATGTGCTGGCCAATGCCATTTTCCTTCTCGATGTGTTCGGCTTTGACGGACTGCAGGTAAGCGATGTGGCAAGGATGCTATATCTTGATTACGGCAAGTCAGGCGGAGACTGGGCTCCCAATATGTACGGCGGCAACGAAAATCTCGATGCCATAGATTTCTTCAAGCAGATGAATTCGGCTCTTCACAAGTTCTCAGCCGATATCCTTGTTATATCTGATGACGATACCGCCTTCCCCGACATCACGGGCACGCCGGATGACGGACTGGGATTTGATTACAAGCTCAATCACGGATGGAGCAGAGATGTGCTCGGCTATCTGAAGCAGGAGCCTCTCGCAAGATCCAATCACTACAACGAGATCTGCTTCCCGATGATCTATCAGTACAATGAAAGATTCATACTTCCTTTATCTGACATAGCAGATATCTGGAAGGAGATGCCCGGAGACAATGATGAGAAGTTCAGCAATCTGAAGCTCCTCATAGCTTACTTCATGGTACATCCCGGCAAGAAGCTGATCGCCATTGGAGGCATGGACTCTAAGAAAGAAGATCTGCAGGTCGTGAGCGAGCTCTTAAAGGATGCGCTTTCATTCTACAGCAAGAATGAGGTGCTCCATTCCAAGGATTTAGACAATGCAGGCTTTGAGTGGATCAACAACATCTCAGCAAGAGAGAATATCCTTGTGTTCGCAAGACGCGGAGCAAAGAGGGATGATGTGTTCGTGATCGTAGCGAACTTCCTCAATATGCCGAGGAAGAGATACAAGATAGGAGTCCCGAAGCCGGGCAAATATACGGAAGTCTTCAACTCCGACAGTGAGAAATACGACGGATTCGGATTCATAAATAAAGATCCGCTTGTATCGGAAGAGGATGAGTGCGACGGAAGACCTGACTCCATAAGGATAAGAGTGGCACCGTTCAGTGTTACAGTATTCAGATACAATCCCGTGAAGGAGATAAAGGGTGCCCGCAAGTAATCTGCCTTTAGCTGCTGCACTCCCTGCAGGGAGCGAGCTTGAGGATATGCAGGAGACCATACGTCAGATGCAGGACAGCATACAGGATCTGCAGAAGAATCCGAGTGTGCTGACCACCTATCTCGAGGAGCTTCCTGCAAAGGCACTGTCTCTCGGTATCAGGGTGCTGCTTGTCGTTGTCATCTTCTTTGTGGGAAGCAGACTGATCAGGCTGCTGCGTACCCTGCTCCAAAAGGGGCTGGAAAAGAGCGGTGTCGGCAAGGATGCGATACGCTTTCTTGATCTCGTACTCAAATGGACACTATACATACTGCTGATCCTTGGTCTTGCGGTCAATCTCGGTATAGATGCTTCATCCATAGTCGCCATCATCGGTTCCCTAGGTATCACCATAGGTCTTGCACTTCAGGGAAGCCTTTCCAATTTCGCCGGAGGGGTGCTGCTCCTTATCATGAAGCCCTTCGTGGCCGGTGACTATATCAAGGATATGACTACGGGGATGACGGGTACGGTGGAAGAGGTTTCCATCTTCTATACCAAGGTGCTCACGGACAACCGTTTCGAGCTGATGATACCGAACGGAAATCTTTCCAACAATTCGATCATCAATTATTCAAGAACAAGCCTCAGGCAGATCATCCAGGATTTCCAGATATCGTATTCTTCGGATATAGATAAGGCAAAGAGGATACTGCTTGATCTGATGCATGCAGAGGAGACACTTGCGAGTGCTGCACCGAGAGATCCCGAGGTGATAGTGAAGAGCCTTGACGAGAACGGAGTGACGCTCGTGCTGCGTGCCTTCATATCCACACCCACCTATCTGGAGTACAACAAGGTGATATGGGGGCTTATAGAGAAAGCAAAGAAAGCCTTCGATGAGGCAGGGATCGAAATACCGTTCAGACAGGTGGATATCAATGTCAAAAAACTGTCTGACCTTGACGAGATCAAAGGATAGATGTTAATATACAAGCCGTCACGCCGTTATGGCTCAGTTGGTAGAGCAACGCATTCGTAATGCGTGGGTCGAGTGTTCGAGTCACTCTAACGGCAGAAAGAGCGGAGCCTGTGTGTATCACAGGCTCTGTTGATTTATAGGTATTTTTTTTATATACTCTTTTAATACTTGTACATAGATAAAAACAATGATTGTTTTAATTTACACGGAGGGTTGTAAGTGGAGATAAAGAGAGTGGCGCCTGAGACCACAGATGTCATAATGCATGCAAGGGATACTCAGCTGAGAGGGAGAACGGATCCTCACAGAAGCAGGGTAGAGCATCACAGCAGGAAAAGTGATGATGATCTTGTATTCGGAGCGATACCGAAGTGGATCCTCGGACTCATCTCCATGGGAGCTCTGTTCATCATGGCATTGATATTCGGAGTAAGAGAGCTCGATATGAGCATACCGGTATATATCATCGTGCTGATCATATGTGCCGCTATCGGAGTACTGCTTTCAGGCTCGCCTGCATTCGTGACAATCTTCCTCGGAGCACTGATGCTGATAGTCGGAGCCGTGACTTCACTGCTTCCGGCCGTAGCCGTAGGTGTGGCACTCATGATGTCGGCTTCCCTGGTCATAAGAGGTGACTGACAATGGCTAATCTCTGGGGAGGCAGATTTACAGAGGCGACCGATTCGTCAGCATACAGGTTCAATCAGTCCATCTTCTTTGACAAGAGGATGTATGCCGAGGACATAGAAGGATCCATAGCACACGCCACAATGCTTGGAGCGCAGGGCATCATATCCGAAGCAGACAGGGACAGTATAGTAGCCGGGCTGAAGAAGATACGTGAGGATATCGATGCGGGAGTCCTTGAGATATCCGATGAGTATGAAGATATACACAGCTTCGTGGAGTCGGTACTTACAGAGCGTATAGGCGATGCCGGCAAGAGGCTTCATACCGGCAGATCAAGGAACGATCAGGTAGCGCTTGACATGAAGCTCTATACGAGGAACAGGATACGTCATACAGACGGCCTGATAAAGGAACTTCAGGCGTCGATACTTAAGATAATGGAAGATAATCTCGACACATATATGCCGGGATTCACACATATGCAGAAGGCCCAGCCGGTCACACTTGCCCATCATATGGGCGCGTATTTTGAGATGTTTATCCGGGACAGACAGAGGCTTTCGGACATAGAAAAAAGGATGGGGACATGCCCGCTGGGAGCAGGAGCTCTTGCAGGCACCACCTATGATCTTGACAGGAGCATGACGGCATCCGCACTCGGCTTTGAGAGCGGACCTACGAGAAACTCGATGGACTCGGTATCCGACAGGGATTATCTGATAGAGTTTCTCTCGGCACTTTCCATCATCATGATGCATCTGTCGAGAGCCTGCGAGGAGATCATCACATGGAATTCAAACGAGTACCGCTTCGTGGATATAGATGACAGATACAGTACAGGTTCATCTATCATGCCGCAGAAGAAGAACCCCGATATAGCTGAGCTTACAAGGGGTAAGACAGGCAGGGTATACGGAGCGCTGATGTCTCTGCTTACCACCATGAAGGGCATACCTCTCGCATACAATAAGGACATGCAGGAGGACAAGGAGATGGCCTTTGATGCGATGGATACCGCAGAGGACTGTCTCAGAGAGTTCACAGGCATGATGAAGACCATGAAGTTCAATGCCGATGTGATGGAAGACAGTGCGAAGAAGGGCTTCACCAATGCCACAGATGCAGCGGATTATCTGGTGAAGAAGGGCGTACCCTTCAGGGATGCACATTCCGTTGTTGGCAGGCTGGTGCTGAAGTGCGTAGCCGAAGACAGGGCACTCGATGATCTTTCCATAGAGGAGTTTAAAAAAGAGTGCGATGTGTTCGATAAAGATATATATGATGCGATCTCAATGAAGACCTGCGTTGACAGCCGTCTCACAAAGGGCGCGCCGGGAAGGGAGCGTATGTCACAGGAGATAGCATATTATAAAGAATACCTTAGTGGAGGAGAAAAATGAGTAACAAATTAAAAGCAGCCATACTCGGCGGAACCGGTATGGTGGGACAAAGATTCATATCACTTCTGGAGGATCACCCCTGGTTTGAAGTGGGTGCAATAGCAGCAAGCCCGAGGTCAGCAGGAAAGACCTATGCAGAGGCAGTCGGTGACAGATGGAAGCTTGAAAAGCCCATGCCCGAAGCTGTAAAGAACATGGTCGTGATGGATGTATCCGATGTGGAGGCAGTGGCGTCAGGTGTCGATTTCTGCTTCTCGGCCGTGGATATGTCAAAGGATGAGATACGTGCGATAGAAGAGAAATATGCGAAGGCCGAGACTCCGGTGGTATCCAACAACTCGGCTCACAGATGGACTCCCGATGTACCCATGCTGATACCGGAGATCAATCCCGAGCACACCGACATCATATCTTATCAGAAGAAGAGGCTCGGTACGGAGCGCGGATTCATAGCGGTGAAGCCGAACTGCTCCATACAGGCATATGCACCTGCTCTTTACATCTGGAGAGAGCACGGCCCGAAGAAGGTCGTTGTGTCCACCTACCAGGCTATATCCGGTGCGGGCAAGACTTTTAAGGACTGGCCCGAGATGGAGGGCAATGTGATACCCTTCATCAGCGGAGAAGAAGAGAAGAGCGAGAAAGAGCCGCTCAAGATATACGGACATGTGGACAGCTCCAAGGGTGAGATAGTGTCTGCGGATGGTCCGATCATATCTTCACAGTGTATCAGGGTGCCGGTGCTCAACGGCCATACTGCTGCAGTATTCCTTGATTTCGAAAAGAAGCCGGATAAGCAGCAGCTCATAGATGAGCTCGTATCTTTTGCGGGAGAGCCGCAGAGACTCGGACTGCCTTCCGCTCCGAAGCAGTTCATACAGTACCTGAGTGATGACAACAGACCTCAGGTGACTCTTGATGTTGACTATGAGAGAGGCTTCGGCATTTCCATAGGCAGGCTCAGAGAGGATACTGTTTTCGATTACAAGTTCGTGGGCCTTGCTCATAATACGATAAGGGGAGCTGCCGGCGGAGCTGTGCTTGGAGCAGAGCTTCTGAAGGCACAGGGCTATATCGAAGGTAAATAATATATATGACTGACTACACCGCAGTAGACGAAAAGCTGGAACGGCTTGTCTATAAGTTCATCCATGACAGAGTGCATCGTGATGATTACGGAGCTGTCTATGAGCTGCTGGGTGTAGTCAGAGTGACCCTGAACATAGAGTATGACAAGGATCCGATGACGAGAAATCTCGGACCCGAGTTTGTCATGGATGCCGAAAAGGAGGCAGACGGATCCATTGTCCTCTACGACAGTGGGATGACTCACAGGGAAGTCATTGATTTCGACTACTCCCGTGAAGGAGAGACATACAGCTTCATACACTGGTATATGCGAAAGGATCTAGAGATATCTGAGGCGGACAGGGCGAGATACAGGAGTATAGCCGATAAGCTCTATCTGATCCACAGTATCCTGATCATGAGACGCATGCTTCATTTCGCAAGACACCATGATACCCAGTCTGGCATATTCAACGGTGTGGGGATACGTGCAAGCTACAGACAGGCTATAGCAGAGGAACCCTCGGTAAAGTACGTTGTTCTTTATATCGATCTCCAGAATTTCAAGTATATCAACGAAAGACACGGGTCAAAGACAGGTGATGAGGTCATAGTGCAGTTCTCGCGAAGACTGACTACTTATCTTTCGGCTGACGAAGGAGTGGGAAGGCTCGGCGGAGATAATTTTGTCATGTATGTCAGAACCGAGAATCTGGACAAGATGCTGCACAGACTTGAAAGCTTTGCAGTGAATGATCTGCAGACAGCACCCGGCAAGATCTTCAATCTGGCTTCATGGATCGGAGTTTCCTCTGATGATACCGAAGATGATATAGCTATCAGGATAGAGCATGCTTCCACAGCAGTCATGTTCGGCAAACAGAGACTCAGACAGAAGGTTGTTTTTTATTCACCCAGATTTACCGAGATACTCGAAAACAACAGGCGTATAGCTGCGCTTTTTAAGCCTGCTCTGGTAAAGAAGGAGTTTAACGCATACTTCCAGGCCAAGGTCGATATGACGACAGGAAAGATAGTGGGATTTGAGACACTCTGCCGTTGGATACATGACGGTGAGTTTATCTTCCCGGACCAGTTCATACCGGTCATAGACCGTATGGGACTCATCCATGAGCTCGATCTTGAGATACTGCGTCTTACCTGCGAGTCCATGGTCAGATGGCGGCAGCAGGGACTGAAGGTGCCCGTACTTTCGGTGAACTTCTCAAGAAAGGATATCTTCATACCGGATATAGAGAAGCAGATCCTCTCGATTGTAAAAGAGCATGATCTTGAGCCGTGCGATATAGAGATCGAGATCACGGAGACCTCATCCGAGACGGAGTATGAGAGGATCATGGATTTCACAAAGACACTGAAGGATATGGGATTCCGTATTGCCATAGATGATTTCGGGACAGGCTATTCCTCCCTTTCACTGATACACAATATCAACGCCGATGTGATAAAGATCGACAAGAGCTTCGTGTCGAACATACAGGAAGGCTCGAAGGCGGAGATCCTCGTGGAGAGCATCATATCAATAGCAAAGAAGCTTGATATGGAGCCCGTGGCAGAAGGAGTGGAGACAGAGGAAGAAGGACGTCATCTGCTCAAGATGGGCTGTATCACTGCACAGGGATATTACTACAGTAGGCCGGTGGACTTTGCGCATACCACGGAGATACTGCAGTCGGATCCGTACCGGCCTATCGGAAAGCAGGACTAAGTGGGCAAGACTCTCATCATCACGGAGAAACCGTCAGTCGCAAGAGAATATGCGTCTATCCTGGAC
>JAEEGO010000065.1 GCA_016280355.1 Lachnospiraceae bacterium
AATGCGAATACCAAATCAATCGAGTCGGCAAGGTCGACCATAAGTGCCATAGAAGGCGCTCTTCAGGTGCTGAACTTCGACCGCTCGGTATTTGGTGCATATCAGAACCGCCTTGAGCATGCTATAAAGATAAACGATAACACTTCTGAGAACACTCAGGCAGCGGAATCCATCATCCGCGATACCGATATGGCACGAGAGATGGTCAAGTTCTCTATCACAAGCATACTGATGCAGGCCGGAGAAGCCATGATGGGACAGGCCAATCAGGCCAATCAGGGCGTGCTGTCACTCATAGCCTGAAACAAAACTCAAAGCTATGCACCTGCCACAAAATATGGTATAATTCCCGTCGGATATTTTTCCGACAGGAGATAGGATTATGGAGAGAGAAGAATACTTATCACTGTACCGGCATTCGCTGGCACATGTTTTGGCAAAAGCAGTAATAGAGATATTCGGAAAGGACGTGCAGTACGCTATAGGCCCGCAGATATCGGACGGAGCGTACTATGATTTCGTACTGCCGCGCCCGGCCTCACCGGAGGACTTCGAAGCCATAGAGGAGAAGATGCGGGAGATCCTTAAAAGGAAAGAGGATTGGACCCGCAAAGAGATATCAAAGCAAGATGCTCTGGACCTCTTTAAGGATCAGAAGTACAAGAAGGAGATAATAGAGGATCTGCCTGACGGAGAGACCATCAGTATATATTATACAGGCGATGATTACGTGGATCTCTGCCGCGGACCGCATGTGGCCAACTCAACAGAGCTGCTCCAGTCGGCCTTCAAGGTCAAGGCCGTATCGGCTGCATACTGGAGAGGGGACGCGAAGAACGACTCCATGCAGAGGATATACATCTATGCCTTTCCCTCAAAAGATGAACTGAAGAAGCACCTTGCTTTTGTAAAAGAGGCAGAAGAGAGGGATCACAAGAAGCTTGGACCCGAGCTGCAGCTTTTCATGTTCCATGAGACGGCACCGGGCATGCCCTACTGGCTTCCCAGAGGCTGGAGGATGTATCGTGCGCTTGTGGAGTACTGGCGGGATCTGCATGACAGGAACGGCTATCAGGAAATATCTGCCCCTGTCATAAACAATAAAAAGCTGTGGCTGATATCCGGCCACTGGGCTCATTATCAGAATAATATGTTCATCGTACCCGGTACCACCTGGACCCCGGATGCAGATGATGTGATGGCAGCGAAGCCCATGAACTGTCCGAATGCCATGAACACATATGCGCGGACTACCCATTCCTACAGAGAGCTTCCCATAAGATATAATGAGATAGATATGGTCCACCGCAAGGAGAAGAGCGGAGCGCTGAACGGACTCTTCCGTGTGCAGGCCTTCAGGCAGGATGATGACCATACCTTCGTGTCGGTGGCTCAGATAGAAGAGGAGATAGAGAATATCATCTCCATAGCGGATGAGATATACTCCACCTTCGGCATTACCTACAGGGCAGAGCTCTCCACGAGACCCGAAGACTTCATGGGAGACATAGAGGACTGGAATCAGGCGGAAGCAGCTCTCAAGAGGATACTCGACAGAAAGTACGGCGAAGGCGGCTACGAGATTAACGAAGGCGACGGAGCCTTCTACGGTCCCAAGATAGACCTTCAGATAAAGGATGCCATCGGCCGTGAGTGGCAGTGCGGTACGGTACAGCTGGACTTCCAGCTGCCGCATAACTTCGGCCTCACCTATCAGGATGCTACGGGAGCCATGGTACAGCCTGTGGTCATACACAGAGCGATATTCGGATCCTTCGAGAGATTCATCGGCATACTCATAGAGAACTTCAAGGGCGCATTCCCGTTCTGGCTTTCACCTTATCAGGCAGCCATAGTGCCAATCAGGACAGAGCACAATGAATATGCTCTGGAGCTGAAGAAGATACTCGAGAATGCGGGTGTAAGAGTCGAGGTAGATACCGCCGACAAGAATATGAATGAAAAGATAAAGGAATATAAGAATCTGAAAGATCCGTATATTCTGGTAGTCGGAGACAAGGAAGTTGAGGAGCGGACAGTCTCCATCAATATAAGGGGCGTGAAACAGCAGCTCCACGGAGTCACCATCGATCAGCTCGTGGCAATGTGCCGGAAGATGAACGACGAGCACCTGATAGACCTCATCACCTCAACGGATGAGATAAAATAAGTATTTATTGGAACAAAACAGGTTGCGGTAAGTGACCTGTTTTTTTCAGAAGAGCGATATACGGGAAGGAGAAAAATAAATGGCACAGAGGACAGACATTCACAAGGTACTGATCATAGGCTCAGGTCCCATCATCATAGGACAGGCGTGTGAATTTGACTATTCGGGCACTCAGGCCTGTAAGGCTCTGAAAAGCCTTGGATATGAGATAGTTCTGGTCAATTCCAATCCGGCGACCATAATGACCGATCCGGAGACTGCGGATGTGACCTATATTGAACCGCTGAACGTAGACAGGCTGACACAGATCATAGAAAAGGAAAGACCTGATGCGCTGCTCCCCAATCTCGGAGGACAGAGCGGTCTCAACCTCTGCTCCGAGCTGTATAAAGCAGGGGTGCTCGACAAATATAACGTGAAGGTCATAGGCGTACAGGTCGATGCGATAGAAAGAGGAGAAGACAGGGTAGAGTTCAAGAACACCATGGACAGCCTCGGCATAGAGATGGCGAGGTCAGAAGTGGCGTATTCCGTTGATGAAGCTCTGAGCATAGCTGACGAGCTGGGATATCCCGTAGTACTCCGTCCGGCTTATACCATGGGCGGTGCCGGCGGCGGTCTTGTGTACAACAAAGAGGAGCTCAAGGTCGTATGTGCGAGAGGACTGCAGGCCTCCCTTGTTCATCAGGTACTGGTGGAAGAATGTGTATCAGGCTGGGAAGAGCTCGAGCTGGAAGTTGTCCGTGACAAAGACAACAACATGATCACGGTCTGCTTCATAGAGAATGTAGATCCCATGGGAGTGCATACCGGAGATTCTTTCTGTACGGCACCCATGCTCACGATATCCGAAGACGTGCAGAAGAAACTGCAGGAACAGGCTTACAAGATCGTGGAGCACATAGGCGTCATAGGCGGTACGAATGTGCAGTTCGCTCATGATCCCAAGTCCGGACGTATCATTGTCATCGAGATCAATCCGAGGACATCGAGATCATCCGCTCTGGCATCTAAGGCAACCGGCTTCCCGATAGCACTGGTGTCTGCAAAGCTTGCTACGGGTCTGACCCTGAAGGAGCTGAAGGACAGCGTATGGGGTGATCTGTCACAATACAAGCCCGGCGGAGACTTTGTAGTCGTAAAGTTTGCCAGATGGGCGTTCGAGAAGTTCAAGGGCGTGGATGACAAGCTCGGCACACAGATGAGGGCCGTGGGCGAGGTTATGTCTATAGGAAAGAACTACAAAGAGGCTTTCCAGAAGGCCATACGTTCTCTGGAAAAGGGCAGATACGGACTCGGTTTTGCAAAGAACTACAACGAACTCTCCAAGGCAGAGCTGCTCCGTATGCTCGCCACACCTAACTCAGAAAGACACTTTGAGATGTATGAGGCTCTCCGCAAGGGAGCCACTGTGGATGAGATATTTGAAGCCACCCATGTAAAGAAGTATTTCATCGAGCAGATGAAGGAGCTTGTAGATGAAGAGGAAGAGCTGCTGAAGGGCAAAGGCAGCCTGCCTTCAGATGACAAGCTGATACAGGCAAAGAAGGACGGCTTCTCCGACAAATATCTTGCAGACATCCTGGAGATTTCGGAAGACGATATCCGAAAGAAGAGAGAAGGCCTCGGCGTGACCGAAGTCTACGATGCCGTGCATGTAAGCGGTACGGAGGACAGTGCTTATTATTACTCAACATACAATTCAGACAAGACAGCACCTGTAAAGGATGCCGGCAAGAAGAAGATCATGATCCTCGGCGGCGGACCGAACAGGATAGGGCAGGGCATAGAGTTTGACTATTGCTGTGTACATGCAGCAAAGAGTCTCAAGAAGCTGGGCTTCGAGACCATCATCGTCAACTGTAATCCCGAGACGGTTTCTACCGACTATGACACGTCGGACAGGCTGTATTTCGAGCCTCTGACGCTGGAGGATGTACTCTCAATATATGCAGTCGAAAAGCCGGACGGTGTGATAGCCCAGTTCGGAGGACAGACACCGCTCAATCTCGCAGCTTCCCTGAAAAAGAACGGAGTGAAGATACTCGGTACCTCCCCCGAGGTGATAGATCTGGCAGAGGACAGAGATCAGTTCAGAAATATGATGGACAAGCTCGGCATACCCATGCCGGAGTCAGGCATGGCCACAACGGTGGATGAAGCAAAGGCTGTCGCTGCGAAGATATCTTACCCGGTAATGGTCCGTCCTTCCTATGTCCTTGGAGGAAGAGGCATGGAAGTCGTCTATGATGACGAGCAGATGGAGGAATACATGAAGGCAGCAGTCGGCGTCACACCCGACAGACCGATCCTAATAGACAGATTCCTGCATCATGCCATGGAGTGTGAGGCAGATGCGATATCCGACGGTGAGCATGCTTATGTACCCGCGGTAATGGAGCATATAGAGCTTGCGGGCATACATTCGGGTGATTCTGCCTGCATCATACCTTCGAAGCACATTCCCGAGGACAACCTTGCCACCATTAAGGATTACACCAAGAGGATGGCAGTGGAGATGGGCGTTAAGGGCCTGCTCAACATACAGTTCGCCATAGAGGACGGCAAGGTCTTTGTAATAGAAGCAAATCCGAGAGCCTCCCGTACGGTACCGCTGGTATCCAAGGTGTGCGGTATCCGTATGGTACCCATAGCAGTAGAGATAGTGACGGGAGAGCTGACAGGCAACGCTTCTCCGGTACCGGAGCTTAAGGAGAGACACATACCGTACTATGGAGTAAAAGAGGCCGTCTTCCCGTTCAATATGTTCCCCGAGGTGGATCCGATACTCGGACCGGAAATGCGCTCCACAGGCGAGGTGCTCGGCATAGCGGAGTCAACGGGACTTGCGTTCTGCAAAGCTCAGGAAGCATCTAAGAGCGTCCTGCCTCAGGAAGGTACGGTGCTGATCTCGCTGAACAAGGCCGACAAGCCTGAGGTGGTGGATCTGGCAAAGGCTTTCCACGAAGCGGGCTTCAATATAATGGCTACAAGCGGAAATCACGACCGTATCACGGCAGCGGGAATACCGGCACAGATGGTAAAGAAGCTCTATGAAGGACGTCCGAACATAGTGGACTACATGACTAATGGTGACATACAGCTGGTAGTCAATTCACCGGTTGGTAAGGATTCCATACATGATGACAGTTATCTGAGGAAGACAGCTGTAAAGAACAGGGTCACTTATATCACCACGGCAGCGGCTGCAAGAGCGGCGGCTGAAGGGGTCAAATACGTACGATCCCACGGACAGGGAGAAGTAAAGAGCCTGCAGGAGTGGCATCAGCTGATAAAGTGATCACCAAGGAGGATAAGCAGAAAATGAAAGGTTTTATCAAAGAATTCAAAGAATTCATAGCAAAGGGAGATGTCATGAGCATGGCAGTCGGTATCATTATCGGCGGTGCTTTCACTGCGATAGTGACGTCTATCGTGGATGATATCATAGGACCCGTCATAGGCCTGATATGCGGAGGGCTGGATTTCTCGTCTATTTCCGTGGGTATCGGCGATGCACAGCTCATGTTCGGCAACTTCATACAGGCAGTTATCAACTTCCTTATCACAGCTATCGTTCTTTTCCTTATCATCAAATCCTTTAACAAGATGAAGGAAGAAGCTGACAAGCTCAGAAAAAAGGAGGCCGAAGAGGCTGCAGAGGAGGATCCGTCCGAGGAGATCCTTCTTCTCAGAGAAATAAGGGATTCGCTTAAGAAGTGACGATAGACAGAGCGACAATAAAGGATCAGCCGGACATAGAGAGACTGCTGGAACAGGTGTGCAAGGTACACGCCGATATCAGACCGGATCTCTTTATAGAGGGCAAACGTAAATATACCAAAGAAGAGCTGGCTGCCATCATAGAAGATGACGGCCGGCCTATTTTCGTGGCACATGATGACGACGGCACTCTCATGGGATATTGCTTCACGGTGACGGAGGAACACCGGGGATTCAATGACCCTCCTCACAGGACACTGTATATCGATGATCTGTGTGTGGATGAGAATACGCGCGGACGTCATGTAGGGAAAAAGCTGTATGACTACGTGACAGGCTGGGCGAAAGATCATGGCTTCTACAACATCACTCTCCACGTCTGGGAGGGTAATGACAGCGCAAAGGCTTTCTATGAATCAATGGGGCTGAAGATACAGCTCTACGGTATGGAGACAGTACTGTAGTACCATTAGCGTAAATATACT
>JAEEGO010000066.1 GCA_016280355.1 Lachnospiraceae bacterium
CATAAGAATATGTCCATAGAGGCTCAGGCCGATGAAGTGGACAAGGTAAAGCGCTCCGAGAACGGTGTCATAACAGATCCCTTCTCACTCTCACCGGACAATACACTCGAGGATGCCGACAATCTGATGGGCAAGTTCAGGATATCGGGTGTTCCTATTACCGAAGGGCGTAAGCTGGTCGGTATAATCACCAACAGAGATCTTAAATTCGAGACTGATTTCTCACAGAAGATAAGCGAAAGGATGACCAAGGAAAACCTTGTCACCGCACCTGAAGGTATCACACTTGAGGAAGCACGCAAGATCCTTGCGGAAGCAAGGAAGGAGAAGCTTCCCATAGTGGACAGCAACGGTAACCTGAAGGGACTTATCACCATAAAGGATATAGAAAAGCAGATAAAATACCCGAACTCCGCAAAGGATGACAAGGGAAGGCTGATCTGCGGAGCAGGAGTGGGTATCACCGCGAATGTGCTCGAGAGAGTAGAGGCTTTGGTAAAGGCAAAGGTGGACTGCGTGGTGCTTGATTCGGCTCACGGTCACTCAGCAAACGTCTTAAGATGTGTGGAAATGATAAAGGGAGCATACCCGGAGCTGCCGGTGATAGCCGGAAACGTGGCGACAGGTGAGGCTACGGAAGCTCTGATTAAGGCAGGAGCAGATGCGGTCAAGGTAGGTATAGGACCGGGTTCCATATGTACCACAAGAGTGGTCGCCGGTATCGGCGTACCTCAGGTATCAGCTATCATGAACTGCTATGAGGCGGCAAAGAAGTATGAGGTGCCCATCATAGCCGACGGAGGTATCAAGTACTCCGGAGATATCACCAAGGCGATCGCAGCCGGCGGCTCAGTCACGATGATGGGCTCAATGTTTGCAGGCTGTGACGAGGCTCCCGGAGATTTCGAGCTCTTCCAGGGAAGAAAGTACAAGGTTTACCGTGGCATGGGAAGTATCTCTGCGATGGAGAACGGCAGCAAGGACCGTTATTTCCAGGACGGAGCAAAGAAGCTCGTACCCGAGGGAGTGGAAGGCCGTGTGGCTTACAAGGGCTCCGTAGAGGATACGGTATTCCAGCTTATCGGTGGACTTAGATCAGGTATGGGATACTGCGGTGCCTCAAGCATCAGGGAGCTGCAGGAGAATGGCAGGTTCGTGAAGATCTCAAGTGCTTCGCTGAAGGAGAGCCATCCTCATGATATACATATTACAAAGGAAGCACCGAACTACGCGGTAGACGACAACTGAAATGTTACTTTATATAGGCAGTGAATTTAGCAGGGCAATAAGATCCAGGGAATTCAAAAAGTATACGCTCGTGATACTGATCGTTTCGGTACTCGCGAATCTGTCTATAATAGCATTCAGAGACTATGTCTACGGGACGAATGACGGCACTTACGGATACAATATCATAATGTTCGCGGGAGGCTTCTTCTGGCTTCCCTACTACGCCACCATATTCGTGGCACAAATGCTTTTCGGAAAGACATATCCGGATCCATATATCAAAGACAGGGTCACAAAGAATCTCAGGAGACGTCACATATATATCGGCAAGACAATAGCGGCACTTATGATGCTGGCAGTCTTTGCCGCACTCACTTTTGTGATATTCATAGTGACATCTACGGTGTTCCAGCTGTCCACAGGATCGCTGTCAGCGGATGTGGTGAAGGATTTCGGCGTGAACGTGCTTTGTGCGGTACCCCTTCTCATGGTGGGAGTATCCATAGGCATGATGATGCTGTTCTGCTTTGAGAACAAGGGCAGGGCACTTCTCGCATTCTGGGCCGTCACCATAGTGATACCGAGGATCATAATGCTGCTTGGGGCTGAGCCGATCAGCATAGAGTTTTTCAGGTTCGTCAAGGACGAGATACTTATCACACCGCAGTTCACTACACTGCAGTTCTTTGCTTCGAGAGATGTAAAGCAGATAATCATATCAAGTGCTATATATATCGCGGTCTCTTCCTTCATCGGACTTATGGCATTCAGAGGAAAGCAGATAGATAATGTGCCGGTAGCTGTAGGCAGGGAAATGGACAGGAAGAAGAGAAAATGATACTTGGAAGGAACAGCCAGTGCTGGTGTGGCAGCGGTAAAAAATATAAGAACTGCCATGAGCTGTTCGACGAGAAGATAAATGAATACAAGTCACGCGGTATAAAGGTGCCGGGTCACAATATCATCAAGACACCGGAACAGATAGAGAAGATCAAGAAAAGCGCAGTCATCAACAGAGCCTGCCTGGATCATGTGGCAAAGAACATCAGGGCAGGGATCTCGACACAGGAGATAGATGACTGGGTATCAAGAATAACAAAAGATATGGGCGGGATACCCGCTACTCTAGGCTATGAGGGATTTCCCAAAAGCTGCTGTACATCTATCAATTCTCAGGTATGCCATGGCATACCGTCGACAGAAGACATCCTTGAGGACGGAGATATCATAAATGTGGACTGTACCACGATACTGGACGGGTATTATGCGGACAGTTCGAGGATGTTTATGATAGGAGATGTGGAGCCTGAAGCGAGAAAGCTGGTAGAAGACGTCTATGAGGCCGTTAAGGTCGGTCTTAACGCTGTGAAGCCCTGGAGGACTCTCGGCGATATGGGATCGGCTGTGAATGAGTTCTGTAAGTCAAAGGGATACTCAGTGGTACGTGAGATCGGAGGCCATGGAGTGGGATGTGATTTCCATGAAGAACCCTGGGTCAGCTACGTATCGGAGCCGGGGACGGAAATGCTTATGGTGCCGGGAATGATGTTTACCATAGAACCGATGGTGAATATGGGCGGCCCGGAGATATTTATAGATGCGGACAATGACTGGACAGTGTATACGGATGATGACAGTCTGAGCGCACAGTGGGAAGTGCAGATCGTGGTCACCGAAGACGGATA
>JAEEGO010000067.1 GCA_016280355.1 Lachnospiraceae bacterium
CCATCAGATGGGATATATAAAGGGTGATGAGTACAATACACTTTTTGCTGAGGATATAGAGAGGGGATTGAAGAATGCGGTAGATCCCAGCTTCTACGTGCCTACCTGGCCCATGCTCAAGCATCAGGAGGTCTTCTCTGTGACAGAAGACATCAACTCCGAAAAAAATACGGACATAGGCGCACTCAAGGCTCTTTATAATGCAAGAGGTAATAAGAGAGGTACATATAAAGATCTCTATCCTGCGGGTGAGAGCTACGATGAGTACCCCGGTCTCAATACCACGATAAATATCAACGGAAAAGACTATAAGCCCGAAAAAGATCCGGTCACGGGGATTTATGATGATATCACGGCGACCAATACCTACAATGTATCTGCCGATCAGAAGGTCACACTTTACGGTCTGACCTATTACGTGGGAGATGACGGTACGGTCAGGAAGGGGTCTGACACCGGAGAGATAGCCGGTAATGTGGACGGAGCCGGCAAGGTGACGATAGGCGGAACGGAATACACTGCGACAAAAACCGGCGCTCATTATACATCGCTCACCGCTACGGAGATATATCATGTATCGACTGATGGAGTGGTCACCGATGCGGGCAATCGCGAGATAGGCAGGCTTGGAATAAGCAGTGCCGACAGCATGCTGCTGTATGACGGCAAGACAACGAGATCTTCCGTCATGACCGTGATGTCTGAGTTTGACAACCTGATCCGCGGCATAGTGACCGGCATAAACAAGATCCTCTCTTCGGACGGCACGGCGGAGGGTACTGTGCAGGACAATCTCCTTTTCTCGAGGATATCCGACACCACGGTGCCTACGGGTACGGACGGATGGACCACTGCCAACCTTATGATCAATTCCCTGGTGCAGAAGACCCCGTCGACTATGTGTAACGGATTCCTGCTTGAGGACGGATCGAGAGATCAGTACAGGGCAGATGCTCTGGTAGATCTGTTTACCAATAAATTCGCAGCACTCAATCCCGATAACGGCACACCGCTTACCTTCGCAGGATACTATTCGGCTCTGGTCAGCGAGAACGCCACCAACGGAAAGGTATACAGTTCCGTGTCGACCAATCAGGAAGCCATGGTGCAGTCTATAGACAGCCAGAGGCAGGAGGTACTTGGTGTATCTGACAGTGATGAGCTTACACAGATGATCAGGTACCAGAACGCTTACAACGCTTCGTCGAGATACATCAACGTCATAAACTCAATGCTCGATACTTTGATCAATGCAATGACTTAAGTCGGGTATGGCGGAAAGCCTGTTTTTAGCCGATATATCATTTGGAGCCCTGCGGGTGACATGCAGGGAATATGAAAGGAGCATACATGCCTTCACAGTTTTTCGGATTAATGATCGGGTATTCGGGACTCACCGCAGCCCAGGCTTCACAAAACACCACAGCAAACAACATAGCAAATATCAATACCGAAGGGTACTCCAGACAGCAGCTTAAGCAGGAAGCGGCAGCGGCTCTTCGTACCTATACTCATTACGGTATGGCCGGAGCAGGCGTCGATGCCAAGAGCATAGACCAGATCAGGGACGAGTATCTGGATATCAAGTACAGAGACAACGCGGCAGATCTCGGTCTGTATTCCAGGCAGAATTCCTACATGGGAGAGATAGAGAACTACTTCACCGATACCGATCTGGTACCGGGATTCAACACCATCTATGTGGAGAATTTTTACAACGCCCTACTGAAACTCGAGGATGATCCCGGAAGCACCACGACCAGACAGGCTTTCATAGGTCAGGCAAAGAGCGTGGTGGAGTATTTCAACAGTATGACCATCAATCTTGAGAAGACTCAGGACAATGTCAATCAGGAAGTCAAGGATGTGGTAGACAGGATCAACTCCATAGCGGAGCAGATCGCTTCACTTAACAAGCAGATAAACATGATCGAACTCCGTGGTATCACCGCGAATGAGCTGAGAGATCAGAGAGCTACGATACTGGATGAGCTCTCCACCCTTGTGGACGTTGAGACAAGGGAAGTGGAGGTCTACAACTACGCTGATCCCGATAACCCCACAGGTGCCAAGGTATTTCAGGTGATGATAAGCGGAGCCAATACTCTGGTGGACGGCTATGAGTATAACGCTCTGGAGTGCCGTGCCCGTGAGGAGAGGATGAACCAGTCAGATATAGACGGACTCTATGATATCTACTGGCAGGGTACAGGAAGTAAATTCTATCCCATGCAGACGACCTTAAGCGGGACACTCAAAGGACTGCTGCAGCTCAGAGACGGTAATAACAAAGAATTTTTTGAAAGCAACATGAAGGTGACTGCAAACAGAGGAGATAAGAGCATAACCGTCACCGTTCCTCCTCTGACGACCTGTGCAGGAAATGTCGTAACCGATGCAACTCAGGGAAGCGGGACCGTCACGGTGAAGCTGGCAGACGGCATGACCAGGGCTGAGTCGGGGACTGTGACCATAAACGGTACCCCCTACACCTATAACGGCATTTCAGGAAACGAGCTTCAGAACCTGAAGTATAAGGATGAAAACGGTGTAATGCAGGACGGACCAAAGGAAAACCTGACGGCGAATACACCCATCACCATAACGGGAAGAGATGTAAGGGATGACAGACTTCTTGATATGAATAAATGCACCCTGCCTCAGTGCGGCACCATCAATGTCAGTGGATTTGACTATACGTACAGCTCATGGTCATTCAAGGACAACGGAGACGGTACGGGAGAGTACGTATTTGAGGGTCTCAGATACAGGGATGCATATAATGAACTGCAGGACGGTCTGCTTGAAGGCGTGGACAAGGATCTCACCGTACGCGTCAGCCAGAGCATAGACTATATGGGTATCCCCTACTATCAGGCACAGTTCAATGAGTTTGTGAGGGCCCTTGCTTCGGCTTTCAACAATATAGAGAGCAAGGGTTATGACTTAAACGGCGAGCTGATGGGAGACAGATGCTTCTTCCAGATGGTGGATTCACAGGGTGTGCAGCACAACCTTATGCAGACCAAGGATAAAAGGATAGATGATCCGGCAGCTCCCGGTATAGGAGCAGGGCTCCAGATAAACGGCAGCTACACATACAACAACCTCACCGCAAAGAATTTTTCGGTAAGCGGCGATATACTGTACGATCCGTCCCTGATGGCTACAACTTACAATTCAGAATCGGGCATCTCTGTGGACAGTGCCGATCTGGTGAAGGATCTTGTGGGGCTGAAGACCGACAAGAGCAAGATATCTTTCAGGAACAACTCGAGTGCGGAGTTCCTGCAGTGCATACTGTCGGATGTGGCACTTAATAAACAGAATGCAAATACCTTTGAGAAGAACTACACGATAATAGGGCAGTCGATATCAAACCAGAGGACCTCGGTATCGGGAGTGGATACGGATGAGGAAGCCCTGAATCTCGTGAAATACCAGCATGCCTACGAACTCTCTGCCAAGGTGATACAGACTATGACTGAGATGTATGACAGACTGATCCTGAATACCGGAGTCTGATGAGGAGAACACAGCATGAGAATACCCAACAACACGGTACACAATAAATCCTATACAAATGTTAATACCAACAAGGGATATCTGAACAAGCTCAACAACCAGATGTCTACGGAAAAGAAGATATCCAAGCCTTCAGACGATCCCATGATAGCGATCAGGGCTCTGAGGCTTCGCAACAACCTCTCCGAAATAGTCCAGTATCACGGAGCGAATGTGCCGGATGCCCAGGCATGGGTGGATGTTACACGCAGCTCTATCAGCTCCACTACCGAGATGATCTCCTCGCTCAAGGCTTATGCCGATCAGGGTGCAAACGGGACCAACTCTGCTTACGACAGACAGAAGATAACAGAGAACATACAGGCCCTGCAGAAGCAGATATACTCCAACGGAAATGCCACGAATGCGGGCATGAGCGTGTTCACAGGTTATCGTACAGATGTGGCTCTGACTTTCAGCGAAGAAACCAATATAGACTACAGAGGCATCGCAGATACCTTCAATGCATCGGATGTCACAGTAAATACATATACAGACAGCCCGTTCTCCCTGGAAAGCATTTATGATGTCGAGCTGGAAGAGATAGTCGGCGAGCTTGACAGCACCGGCAAGTTAACTCTTCCCGGGACGATGTATGCTGCTCCGGAAGCGGGAGAAAGCTTCTCGATCACTTTCCAGTACGGTAGTGAAGCTCCCGTTGAAAAAAACTATGAAGTCACAGACGAAGGCAACATCAGAGATACGGTCACATATAAAGATGCCGGGATAGTAGACAGCAACGGCATAATAAACCTGGATCCTCTGGTGTTTACCCTTACCAAAAATACAGAAGGGCATTATGAGAATTTCACGGTCACATTCCAGGCAGGGAGCGCTGCTCCTGTGACCAAAACCTACAGTGTGTCTGACGACGGGGTTATCACTGCTGCAAGGACGGGAGAGACTGATGTCAAAGAGGACAGGGTCAACCGTATACGCCTGTCTTATGACAATATCAATACGAAGATCAAGCAGACGTCGTTTGGGTTTGGCACATCTCCGGTTGCCGTCATTGCGGACTGGAGAAGCGCCGTAACGCGCTGGGAGGATCATGTAGCTGACGGGCAGCTGATCAACGATCCTATCGGACATCCCAATGTGGGTGTTTATTATACGGCCGCTGTAACGATAGATGGTAGGAACGTTGCTCTTACACTTGACCCCAAGTGTGATCAGACCCTTGACTGGGATCCGGCGGAGCTGAGTACGAACGAAATATGCGAGATGGTCGGCAGATTTAAGGAGGATTCTTTTTATTACGGAGATGTGAATCAAGCCGGAGGGATCTATGCGACACAACTTGTAGACAAAACCAATCTGATCTACCGTACTGCACTTGAAGGGGATGCATCAATCCCTGTGGGGAGTCTGCAGACTGATACGACCGGAGAGGTAAAGTGCTTTACGGTCCAATACGGCAACGAGACATATACAATAAAGAAGCTGGACGAAAAGAATAACGGCGGTAATAATGACGGCGGATGGTGGGCAGTTGCAAATCCTGACGGATCGGGGGCTGTATTAAGGCATATCGAGGTCACGCAGAATGTCGACAAGTCATTTACCATCAAGGTCAATGATGATCATAGCAGCGAAGTGGGAGATGACATGACCGAAGAGAGGAAGGTGTTTAACGTAAGTGCAAATGCGAGAACAGTCACTTCGTGTTATCACGAGACTCCTCTCGGAGTAAAGATCACAACTTCGGATGCAAAAGTGGCAACAGACAGCGAAGGAAATGACCTTACCGCATATCAGTATCTGGCTCTAGATGCTAATGATAAGAACGCAGATGAAATGGCTGCAAACGCTGTATATCTTCTGGCGGATACCGGAGAGCTGGTCTTTGGCAGTGACGTAGCGGCAATACTGGGTAACCTGAAGGATATACCCGGGGTGGATACCATTTCCGTCTCTTATGACAAGAGTAACTTTGAAGCAGGCGAGCTGAGACCCGAACATTACTTTGATGTGAAGCTGATGGATGACGAGCACACCCCGTATGATATGATCGCCTACGATGATCATGAGCAGGCTATCACTTATACAGTTGGGACAGGCCAGGCTGTCAAGATAAATACCAACGCCAATGAAGTCTTCGATCCTCAGATCGTGAGACAGATGGATGATATCCTGACGGCTATCGATGGCTACAACGAGGTGGAGGCGAAGGTCAAGAGGCTCGAGGAGATGCAGGCGGATACCGCAAGTTACAGCGTCGATCAGCAGAAGAGAATACAGAAGCTTCTGGATGCGGCAAATAAGGAACTGGATGTCGCCAAGAACAGGCTGCAGAGAACCTATGAAGAATCAATAACAAATTTCGGCAGGTATTTCGAGCAGGCGAACCAGGCGGAGACAACCTGCGGCACAGTGGAAAACAGGCTGGAGCTCGTGGCCAATCGTCTGTCGGAAGAGAAGACGACAGTAACGACTCTCGCCTCCGACAATGAGAACGTGGATATAACGAATGTGGCGGTGGAAGTAAGTGAAGCCAATATCGTTTACAATGCTGCACTTATGGCAACAGGGCGTATAGCGCAGCAGTCGCTGGTAGACTACATCTGATCTGATACAGGATCCAAGGAGAACACAGCATGAGAATAACCAAAAAGATGATGTCAGACAACTCCCTTGCGAATATCAACACAAACAAGGAATATCTTGACCATCTCAATAATAAGATGGCTATACAGAAGAAGATCACGAGGCCATCTGATGATCCGATCATTGCAATAAGGGCACTGAGACTGCGCAGCAATCTCTCTGAACTGACACAGTACTATGGGACGAATGTGACCGATGCCCAGTCGTGGGTGAGCGTCACGGAAAGTGCGATCAACTCTACCAAGGAGATACTCTCATCTTTGAAAGCGTATGCAGACCAGGGAGCCAACGGTACGAATACGGCTTCCGACAGAGAGAAGATATATGAAAATATGCGCGCTCTCCAGAAGCAGATATACTCTAACGGAAATGCCACCGATGCAGGAAGAAACGTTTTCACCGGATATCGTACGGGAGAGTCTCTTACATTCCTTAAGGATACGGAGATACCTTACACGGGGATCAGCGATGGCTTCAACGCATCGGATCTTACGAAGAACACCTATGTCTACACTCCCTTCTCTGTTGAAAATATTATTGAAAATAACCTGGATGAGATAGTCGGCAAGCTTGACAGCACGGGTAAACTTTCTCTTCCCGGGACGAAACATACATTGACGAAGACCGATCCCTATACATATGAAGACTTCACGATAACTTACCAGTACGGAAGTGATGCTGCCGTAACGAAAAGCTATACGGTCAATTACTATGGGGATATTTATGATGCCGGTAAACAAGTCGGGTACGTGGACAGCAACGGCCTTATTGATATTAAGCCTCCGGAATATACCCTGACAAAAAATGCAGAAGGCCATTATGAGGACTTCACTGTCACTTTCCAGTCCACCAGCGGGACTCATATAACAGTTACCTACAGCGTGACTGACGACGGAGATGTCATAATCCCCAGAGAGGGGGAGACAGATGTCCAGGAGAACAAGGTCAACCGCATACGCCTGTCCTATGACAATCTGGAGACTACCGTCAAGAGGACCCACATAGGATTTTCCGGTTCTGCATTAGGACCCGGCCCCGCCGATTTTGACTGGGACTCATATGTAAAGGACGGCAAGCTCGTTGACCCCGGACAAGGTTTGGACGCTACGGTAACAGCCAAAGGAAGAGATGTCAAATTCAAGCTGGATGAAAAATGCGATCAGACATGTAACTGGACATATGAGCCGCCGCTTGGACCCGAAGATGAGGAAGACTGGGTTCAGGTCGTCATAGCCGGCAAAAAAGAGCCGCAGTATCAGTACTACGGCGATGAAAACATCAACGGTAAACTTTACGCTGTCAAAAAGCAAGAAACGACTTCCGTGATATATCGTGAGGCTCTGTCACAGAAGGCCTCCATACCTGCTGACAGCGTGAAGACGCATCCTGTCGACGGACTGACCTGCTTTACGATCCAGTACGGATCTGAAACATATACCATAAAGAAACTTGATGAAGCCAATAACGGCGGTAACAATGACGGTAAATGGTGGGCGGTAGAAAATGCCGACGGCTCGGGAGCAGTACTTAGGCATATCAAGGTCACACAGAACGCAGATAAAAGCTTTAAGGTGGAGGTCTGTGACGATAGCAGTGAAAAAGTAGAAGAAGGAAAAGACTTTGACTGCAAGGTCTTCAATGTGAGCGCTGACGGAAAGACGATCAATTCGTACTATCATGAGACTGTGATAGAAGCAAAGATCACCACTTCCGATGCCACAGTCGCAACAGACAGCACCGGTAAGGATCTTACAGCTTATGAGTATCTTGCACTCAACCCCAATGAGAAGAATCTGGACGAAAATGCGGCCGATGCGGTGTACCTTCTTGCAGATACCGGCGAGCTGGTCTTCGGAAGCAACGTGGCTTCGACGCTGGGAAGTCTCAAGGATATCCCGGGTGTCGATACGATCACGGTCAAGTATGACAAGACAAACTTCAAAGAGGGCGAATTAAGGCCGGAGCATTACTTTGATACTACTTTGATGGATGACAATCATACGGCGTTTGATTTCGTGAAATATGATGATCATGAGCAGGAAATAGTCTATACCGTAGGTACGAATCAGAACATAAAGATAAATACCAATGCAGAGGATGTGTTTGATACGCAGATCAGAAGACAGATAGATGATGTCCTGACGGCCATATCTGAGTATGATGCCATTGATGAGAAGGTAAACAAGCTTAAGAATATGCAGGAGAATCCGGAAAACTATACTCCGGCGCAGTTGGAGAACATACAGAAGCTGCTGGATGCTGAGGAGAAGGAGCTGGATATAGCCAAGAACAAGCTGCAGCGTACATACGAGGAGTCCATCACGAACTTCGGCAAATACTTCGAGCAGGCGAATCAGGCACAGACAGCCTGCGGCACCGTAGACAACAGACTGGAGCTTGTATCCAACCGTCTGGCTGAGGAGAAGTCCACGGTAGCCACTCTTGCTTCGAACAATGAAGACGTGGATATGACCGAGATAGCGACGGAGGTCAGCGAAGCAAGCCTTATATACAATGCAGCTCTCATGGGTGCAGGACGGATCTCACAGCAGACCATGATGGACTACATTTAATTTTGTGATATACTTAACAGGTATCAATAAATCATAGCTGTATGGAGGTACACATGAAGGTAAACACTAAGCTTTTCGGCGAGATAGAAATCGATGACGACAAGATCCTCACTTTCGAAGCAGGTATCGTAGGCTTCCCGGATCTCACCAGATTCGCGCTCATGCACGACGATGACGGAAGCGATGAGGACAGCAGCGGACTTTCATTCCTCGTTTCTCTGGATGAGCCTGCTTTTGCTATGCCCGTCATCAATCCTCTGATCGTAAAGGATGACTACAATCCCACAGTTGAGGATGATTATCTTATCCCTCTCGGTGAGCTGAAGGAAGAAGATATGCTGGTGCTCGTTACGGTGACAGTACCGCACGATATCAGCAAGATGACCGTGAACCTCATGGCACCCTTCATCATAAATGCGGCCAGCCGCAAGGCTGTACAGGTGATACTTGATGAGGATGATGCTTATCCCGTGAAGTATCCCATATATGAGATCCTCGCAAAAGCGAAGGAAGAGGCCGAAGGAAAGGGGGGCAAGTAATGCTTACTCTCTCCAGAAAGAAGAACGAGTCGCTGATCGTCAACAATAATATAGAAGTGACGATCCTCGATATTAAAGGTGATCAGGTGAAGATCGGCATATCCGCGCCCAAGGAGGTGCCCATCTACCGCAAAGAGATCTACATGCAGATACAGGATGCCAACAAGAAAGCAACCTCGGTGGAGGGACTGGAAAGTCTCAAGAATCTGCTGAAATAACAGTCAAAATAAAGGTGATGAACCCCGGAGAGGACCTCTCCGGGGATTATTTTTAAAAAAAGCTAAAGTTTTTATAAATAATTCCGATAAAGAATATAGACGTATCTGCATAGGCAGGTATTTTCGGTCATATATCAGTTGGACAAGGAGGTAAAACTGTCATGTCAATAGAACCTATCAGCACAGGGATGAGCTATCAGGTGGCCAATACTCCGGTGGCAAGACCGGTAGAGCAGGTGGCGAATGAGTCCGCGGAGAAGAATATGATCTCCGAGCAGCAGACAGCTGCAGAGCCCAAGATACAGGAAACCCAGGCTCCGGCAGAGGACGGAGCGAACGGCGGCACACAGAATAACGCAGCCGGCGATCAGCAGAGGCAGAACACGGAGCTTCAGAACGAAAAAGTAAAGAAGGCCGTGGAAGAGCTCAACAAGAAGATGGTGGATCACTCGGAGGCAGTCTTCGGCATACATGAGAAGACCAATCGCGTGACCATAAAGATAGTTGACAAAGAGTCCAAGAAGGTCATAAAAGAGCTTCCTCCCGAGAAGACCCTCGATATGATAGCGAAGGTATGGGAGATGGCAGGCATACTCGTAGACGAGAAGAAGTAAGACAGGAGACGGAGGACGCAGTCATGTCAAACAGGATGAGAATGTCCGGTATCAATTCCGGAATGGATACACAGTCCATAGTAGAGCAGCTCGTACAGGCAAAGAGCACCAAAAAGGAAAAAATAAAGAAGAACCAGACCAAGCTGGAGTGGAAGCAGGATGCGTGGAAGACTCTGAATGCCAAGCTTTACAGTCTGTACAGTGAACAGTTCGGCACCCTGAAGATGCAGGGCTCCTTCAAGACCAAGAAGGCCAGCATAGTAGACAGCTCCATAGCTTCCGTCACGGCAGACGGCGGTGCGGTAAACGGCACCCAGACTCTGGCAGTGAAGCAGCTTTCCAAGACGGCATACATGACAGGTGCGAAGCTTGCGGGCGCAACGTCTTCTACTGTAGTAGGTAATTACTTCAGCGCAGAAGACAGGAATAAGTGGTTCACAGACGGCACAAGAGCACAGGTGCAGGATACGGATGAGAACGGTGAGCCCAGGGTAGACGGCGAAGGCAATCCCGTCATGGTCGACGGTGATGAGACGTATCAGCCCATCAAATACATCGTGCAGGATGCGGCAGGCAATAAAAAGGCGGTTGTTGCCATTGCTTATGACATGACAATGGAGCAGATAGCCGAGCAGTTTTCAAATGCAGGCTTCAACGCAAGCTTTGATTCCAATACAAACCGTTTCTTCATATCTTCCAAGAAGGAAGGCGAAGCAGGCAATTTCACTCTGACGGATGAGAACGGCAATGACGTGCTCAACGGGACAGACAGCCCGGTGAACGATACGGCAGTAAATGGCAGCAACCTGACAGTATATGAGAGATCACGCGCAGTGCTCGGTGCACTCGGGATCACGGCACAGGCAGCGGGCGACGGATATATCAAGGGTCAGAACGCCAAGATAGAGCTGAACAACGTGGAATATGAGAGCACAACGAACATGTTCCAGATCAACGGCCTCAATATCACCGCTACAAAGGAATCCGATTATACTACTTCTGTAGACGGAGAGGGAAACGAGGTCAGAAAGTACGCTACTACAAACATCTCCACGCAGACCGACGTGGACGGTGCGTACAACATGATAAAGAACTTCCTCAAGCAGTACAACGAGATCATCAATGAGATGGACAAGCTGTACAATGAGAAGCCCAACAAGACATATGAACCTCTGACATCCGAGGAAAAGGATGCAATGTCCGACGAAGAAGTAGAGGAGTGGGAGAAGAAGATCAAAGATTCCCTCCTTTCACGTGACGACAATCTCCGTACGCTGATCAATACCTTCAAGGAGGGTATGGCGGCAGCGTACACGACATCAAGCGGCAAGACCTACAGTCTGGCTTCCTTCGGTATCAACACACTCTCATACTTCGAGGCGGCTGATAACGAAAAGGGTGCTTACCATATAGACGGTGATGCTGATGATGAGAAGACAAAGGGCAATGATGACAAGCTCCGTCAGATGCTCACCAACAATCTGGATGATACGATGGACTTCTTCAACAACCTTGCAAAAAATATCTACGGCAAGCTCGGCGATATGATGGCAAGAAGCGACTACAGGAGCTTCAAGAGCCTGTACGATGACAAGGCACTGAAGAAGGAATACGAGGATCTGGAGAAGGATCTGAAGGATGAGGAGCAGTACCTGTCTGATTACGAGGATAAGTGGTACGACAAGTTCGCAGCAATGGAGAAGGCAATGGAGAAGGTAAACTCCAAGTCCAATGCTCTTGCCGGCCTCTTTGGAACCGGACGCTGAATAAGCAGCGGATCCAAATTTTTAATATTTTTTACGCGTGTGGGGTTCAGCAGATGAACCCCACTGTCGATATATAGAGTGTAAAAAATATTAATCACATCTTTTGATGATGGAGGAACCAATATGAAAGCAGCAGTAGCATATCAGCAGTATAAGAACAGCAAAGTACTCACAGCTTCTCCCGCGGAGCTCACACTTATGCTCTATGACGGATGCATTAAGTTCTGCAACATGGCTGTGATGGATATAAACGGCAAGGACTTCTACAAGGCAAACAAGAACATCCAGAAGGCTGAGCGCATCATAGGTGAGTTCAAGATGACTCTGGATCACAAGTATGAAGTTGCAAAAGACTTTGATAATATATATGATTATGTACTGAGAAGGCTTCATGAAGCCAACATGACCAAGGATACCGAGATCCTTAACGAGTGCATCACTCACATGAGGAGCCTCAGGGATACCTGGAGAGAGGTAATGAAGCGCGCCGGACAGCCCACAATGCCCGAGGCAGCGGAGGCTTGAAAGAATGGCTCGACGGAGCCGATAAACGAAGATAAGTAACTATCCAGTGTCCGGCGATAACCTAAGGAGGTAACGCCGGACATGTCATCTGCATATATAAACATGTTGATAGAAAGCCAGGAAAAGAAGCTCGAGCTTCTCGACCGGGTGATAGAGCTGGACAAAGAGCAGGAAGCGATAGTGACGGGCGACAAGCCCGATATGGAGGCACTCAATGCGAACCTTACCGCGAAGGGTGCCCTTGTTGACGAACTGAACAAGCTGGATGAGGGCTTCGACAGCGTGTATGCGAAGGTGAGGGAAGAGCTCATAAACAACAAGGAAGCGCATAAGTCTGAGATAGGCCGGCTGCAGGAGCTCATCAGGCAGATCATGGACAAGACGGCAGATATAGAGGCCATGGAGGCCAGATCCAAGATCAACGTGGAGACATTCCTGAAGAGGCGAAAGAAGGAACTCAGGGAAGGAAGGAACTCCATCCAGGCAGCAAGTGTTTATTCCACAAACATGAGACGCGCCTACGACACATCTCCCTTTTTTGTAGACAACAAAAAATAGTGCAAAACCGCGCATAGTGTGGTAAAATAACTGTGTATAGGTAATTATCAAAGCACATGCTTGAGCGGTCGGACGTGACCGCAGAATGGTGGTGGATCATGGTAGTTAGGAATGACATAAGCGCAGTAAACAATGCGAGAACCCTGCAGATGTCCTCAAGGGCACAGCAGAAATCTATGGAGAAGCTGTCATCGGGATACAAGATCAATAAGTCCGCTGATGATGCGGCAGGCCAGTCGATCTCCGAGAAGATGCTGAAGCAGATACAGGGTCTGAACAAGGCGATAGACAATGCCGGAGACGGTACAGCTATGGTACAGACAGCAGACGGTGCCATGGATCAGGTGGGTGATATGCTCCAGAGGCTGAATGAGCTGGCAGTGCAGGGCTCCAACGGTACCCTCACGGGCAGTGAGAGAGCAGCCATAAATGACGAAGCAAACCAGATACTTGCGGATATCGACAGAGTGGGCGGAAGCACGAAGTTCAATGAGCTGCATCTGATGCAGGGCGGCAGTGCCGATGTACAGGCAGGTGCGGAGAACGGCGGAAGCAACAGGATCACGGTAAGGACAGAGCAGATGAATGCAAAGTCCCTCGGAGTAGACGGATTGAACCTCTCTACTGCAGAAGGCTCAAGAGCAGCCCTGACCACCGTGAACGATGCGATCAAGACGCTTTCTGATCAGAGGTCAAATCTTGGTGCCACACAGAACAGGATGGGGTATTCGTCAAGGAACCTCCAGAACGTGGTGGAAAACACCACGGCAGCCCAGTCAAGGGTCAAGGATACGGATATGGCATCCGAGCTCATAAAGAAGAGAAAGGCCGATATGGTAAATCAGGCAGGGCTTGCGATGATGAGACGCAACAACGAAGCGAGAGCAGCCCAAAACAGCATATTCAACAGCCAGGTATAAACAGAGCGTCCGCCGGATCAACCGGCGGACGATTTTTTGCAGATATTCACGAGACGTCCGATCCCCTCTATCTCACATACAACTTCATCGCCATCCTGCAGGAAAGCCGGAGGGTCCATACCCATCGCGACACCTGAGGGAGTACCCGTGGCTATCACGGTGCCGGGCTCAAGAGTCATTCCGGCTGAGAGGATCTCTATGATCTCGGGGATGCCCGTGATCAGGTTTGCCGTATTGGATGACTGGCGCAGTTCGCCGTTGACGAAGGTCTTTATATCGAGCTCAGGTATGCCGTCAAATTCGTCCTTTGAGACTATGCAGGGTCCCATGGGGGTGAAGCCGTCGAGGCTCTTGCCGAAGTACCACTGCTTGTGCTTCGTTTGAAGGTTTCTTGCGGACACATCATTTACTATCGTGTATCCGAAGATATAGTCGAGGGCATCGGAAGCTTTCACATCCTTTGCCTGTCTGCCTATCACGACACCGAGCTCTGTCTCGTAGTCGAGAGAGTCACATATATCCTCATGCATGGGAATGATATCGCCTGTGCCCTGCGAGAAGCTGACTCTCTTGGAGAAGAAGATCGGATCAGGTCGTTCTTTTGAGAAAGCCTCTTTATCAAAGCTCTCAGCCTCCTTCGCGTGATCGGCATAGTTGATGCCAAGACAGATCATATCCTGTCTGGGATGCGGTATGGGAGAGAGGATCTGTACGTCGGGACTGTCCAGATCCACTGCTTCGGAAAGCCCGGGGATGCTGCCGTCGTGCCCCTTCATGAGCAGTGTGTTCATGGTCATGTAGGCCCTGAGTATATAAGCCCTGTGACCGTCTTTTGATGCCGCAACATGTGCCACATCCTTGTGTCTTAAAGTGTAATATCTCATATTTCAATGCCTCCGATGGTATCTATTCTATCAAATCTGTAGAATAAAATCATAAATAGGTGTATTATTATGCAAGTGATAAAGGAGATATCCGATGCTTACGGTCGATACACTCAGAGAATACGGTGCTGACACGGATGATGCGATAGAGCGCTGCATGGGCAAGGAAGATTTCTATATCATGCTCGTGGGCAAGGCTATCGACGACGGTCGTTTCAGGACCTTAAGAGATGCGATAGAGTCGAAGGACTATGAGGCGGCTTTTGAGGCAGCACATATGCTGAAAGGCATGCTGAGCAATCTGGCGCTCAGACCTCTGGAGGAGCCGGTGAAAGAGATAACGGAGCTGCTGCGTAACAGAACGGATACTGACTACAACAGCCTGCTGGATGCGATAGATGCACAGAGAGCAAGGCTTGAAGCACTAAGATAACACAGTTTACGGAGGACAAGAAGATGGGAACAGTCGAAAACGCACAGGGGGGATGGCGCACAAATAAATGGGTGCGCGCAGCCATACCCGCACTACTGCTTCACTGCAGTATCGGTACGGTGTACTGCTGGTCTATATTCAGCCAGGAGATAGCCGACTATATCGGATATACAAAGGGAGCCGTGGAATGGGCATTCTCCTTTGCGATATTCTTCCTCGGAATGTCAGCGGCATTCCTTGGCAACATAGTGGAGAAGGACATACACAAGTCCTCTCTCATAGCGACGATCTGCTTTGCTGCAGGCATGCTGCTCACAGGTGTGTTCATCATGTACGGCGGCGCACATCAGCACAGCCCGCTGGCTCTGATAGGTATCTATATCAGCTACGGATTCATCATGGGAGTAGGTCTCGGTACGGGATATCTCTCTCCGGTCAAGACGCTGATGCTCTGGTTCCAGGACAGGAAGGGTCTGGCTACGGGACTTGCGGTGGCCGGCTTCGGAGCAGCAAAGGCGATAGCAAGCCCGATCATGCAGAGCATGCTGTCCGGACTCAGCAGCGCAGGAAGTGAGATCAACGGAGTAGGTAACGGTATCTACAAGATGTTCATGATACTTGCGGCAGTATATTTCGTGATGATGTTCCTTGGACATCTGCTCCTCGCAAAGCCCGCTGACTGGCATGAGCCTCAGAATGACAGCGAGAAGCCCAAGATCATGGATGTGCTCAAGACAAAGCCCATCACAAACTATATCGGTATATGGGTGATGTTCTATATCAATATCACCTGCGGTCTCGCCCTGATCTCTCAGGAGAAGATGATAGTAAAGTGTATAGGACTTGCCGGAATGGCAGGTCTGATATCCACAGTATCGGCAATATTCAACGCAGGCGGCCGTCTCGGCTTCTCTGCATGGGCTGATACCATGAAGGACAGGAATACGATATACAAGATGATATTTATCCTGTCGATCGCTTTCACGGTGCTTGTCATGATCACCGGCGGTATAAAGAACGGCGAAGGAAACGGTCTGCTGATCTTCCTTGTGCTGGCACTGATCTTTGTGGTAAATGCAGGCTACGGCGGAGGCTTCTCAAACGTGCCTACGCTGCTGTCCGATCATTACGGCATGGGAAGTATCTCAGCTATACACGGCATCACTCTTTCGGCATGGGCATTCGCAGGACTTACGGGCAACCAGGTGGCTACCTATATCGTGAACCACAGTGGGGAGTTCGTGACAAAGGTAGATGCAGCCGGACATGAGATATCCGTCAATCCCGTGGGATACCAGAACGTGCTCTTCTTCACCGTAGTGATGTATGCCATAGCTCTGGTGCTCTGCCTGACACTCGTAAAGCCCAGCGGTAAGGCAGCAGAAGCCAGGAAGTAATACAGGAAAAAGCATGAAGAATATCAAGGACAGGGTATTCAGTATGGTGGAGGTAGGCTTCGTGGAAGATGCCATGAGCCGTGCCTATGATATCGTTAACCTGTTCTTCATAGTAATAAACCTCATCGTAAGCATCGCCCTGACATTTGATGATGTCAGGGCTGCAAACGGAGGTATACTGGCGGCTATCGATGCAGTAACGATAGCCTTTTTTGCGCTCGATTATGTGCTTCGCATATGGACAGCGGACAGACTGTTTCCGGACAGGCCGTATCCGAAGGCGATACTGAGCTATATGGTCTCGCTTGCGGGTCTTGTGGATCTGCTGTCGTTTTTGCCGTTTTATCTTCCGGCTGTCTTTCCCGGAGGGACGGTGGTCTTCAGACTCTTCAGGGTCATGAGGATCTTCAAGCTTTTCCGCATAGGAGCGTATTCGGATTCGCTGGGAGTAATAAAGAAGGTCCTGTATGACAAGAGACAGCAGCTGATCTCTGCGCTGTTCATAATCTGTACACTGATGATAGGCGCAAGTCTTTGTATGTATCAGGCAGAGCATGAGGCTCAGCCTGAGATCTTCCGTAATGCGCTGTCAGGCATTTGGTGGGCAGGATCAACGCTGCTGACCGTGGGTTACGGCGATATCTATCCCGTCACACCGGTGGGGCAGTTTCTGGGAACCATCATAGCTTTCCTCGGAGTGGGTGTGGTAGCCATACCGACAGGTATCATATCAGCAGGATTCATAGAGGAGTTCGGTGAAGAGAAGAAGCGTAACGAACTTGCGAATATACAGGAGAATGCCGGAGAGAACGACGGCTGCATCGTGATAGGTGTGAAGGAGACAGACGACTGGAACGGTATGAAGATAAAGGATATACGCATGCCTAAGGATATGGAGATAGAGAGAGTACACAGAGATACTGAGAGCCTGGAGCCCGATGCAGATCTGAGACTGAAGGAAGGCGACAGGGTGCTGCTTTCTTCCAGACTGAAAAGATACATCGCTCCGCTCCTCATACTGACAATAGGTCTTACGGTCGCAGGATGTGCGGACAAAAAGGCTGAAAAAAAAGATGAAGCATCGACCGAGGCTGTATCCGAGGCACCGAGCTTCGCCATAGTGACCGACTCTGCAGCTCAGGGAAATATGGGCATGTCCGGGCAGGAAGAGACCACGGACATGGTGCTGATCACAGCAGGAGAAGCTGCCGAAAAGGGAGATCCGTCAGCGGTGCTACCGGAAGCCGGGCTGACAGAGAGTGCGGAAAGCCTGTCTCAAGATCAGGCATCTGATCAGGAAACAGATCAGGTATCGGACAATACCGCAGCAGAAGAGGCATCTCCTGCAGAGGAGACCGTATCGGCAGACAGTGCCGCTGCTTCGGAAGAAACGGCTGAGACTCAGGCACAACAGACAGTGACTGCCGTGCCGAAGGGCAAGGTGATAGCCATAGATGCCGGCCATCAGGCAAAGGGAAATAACGGCAAGGAGCCGCTGGGTCCCGGATCGAGTGAGATGAAGACCAAGGTCGCAGGCGGTACCAGCGGAGTGGTGAGCGGACTGGCTGAGTCGCAGCTGACTCTCGCGGTATCGCTGAAGCTGCAGCAGGAGCTGCAGAACAGAGGCTACCAGGTGGTGATTATACGAACCAGTCAGGATGTGATTATCAGTAACGCGGAGAGAGCACAGATAGCGAACAATGCGGGAGCAAATGCTTTCGTCAGGGTACATGCGAACGGCTCTTCCAACAGCTCTGCAAACGGAGCGATGACCATATGCCAGACTCCGGGCAATCC